>NZ_JALKVM010000006.1:0-38050 GCF_057440575.1 Johannesbaptistia floridana | reverse complement strand
AATTATGTTTTTGTGCCGCTTGTATTAAAGGCATGGGAGATATTAATTCTCCTTTTTGATTTCTTACTCTCAGTAAAATTTCTGAATGATTAACATTTAAGCCACTATTTGCCAGAGAAGCGATTTTTTGCTTAAATAACACTAACTTATCTGTATCTAGGTTAGCATTCGTTAAATCTAGCCAATCTGATTCTGTGTAAGCCCTGGTTTTTGCCTTCACATTCACTGACTCTGGTAGATATGTATGAAGTGTTTTATTGATAACTTCTACATCAATCGGCTTAAACAAAGTCTCATTACAACCATTTAATTTGCCCCGAAATTGCTCCAAGATGTTTTTGTAGCTAGTAAGCATGACGATAGGAGTGTTTTTTAGCTTCTCGTTTTGAGATTTACGTAAGATGCGACATAATTCATAACCATTGAGGTTTGGCATGTAAAAGTCTATGAAAATCAAGTCTGGTTTATGCTTAAGTAGCAAATCAATAGAGCGTAAATCTTCGGTGATACCAAGAAAATCATATCCCTGTGCTTTGACTATTTTTTCCATGGTCTGGCAGACACTGGGAGAATCATCTACACAAGCTATTAGAGGAAGTCTTTTTTTAGTTGTTGTTACTTCTACAGGAGGTTTGAAATCAGAAACTGTTACTAATTCTATGAATCCTGCTGCTAAATAATACTGTATATACTTAGTCAACTCTAACAAACTTAGTTTTGATTGTAAGCTTAAATCTCGCAGACTTTTTTTGCCTGTGAATTTACTTTGCATCTGCTGTAATCGCTTTAAACCAAATTTTTCTACTAATTGTTCCGATTCAATGATTTTTGGTGCTAGATTAGGACAACACTCAAATACTTTTGCTTGTTTCCAGGCTTTTTCTTGTTCTGTGGCTTTGAATACTGATACACCTAAGCTTGTAATTATTAATAACTTAATAGAAATTTTGTAAGATTCCGATTCTAAACTTAAGCTTTTAGCTTGGAAAATGTCAAAGAGAATCTCTTGAAGTTGGGCTTTGACGAGGTTTTGTAATTGTTTAGCATTTATTTTTTGTTGGTAAATCCAGCGACTCAGCAACTCGTATTCCCAACATATCTGCAAGTTTTCTTTTTTTACCTTCTCGGGTCTTCTAATGAGGCTAATCAGTTCTTGTTGTATTTCTGGCAAATAAATAGAAGCATTTCTAAAAAAGCGCCTAACTTGATTTTCCCCTCCCGTAGCATAGATTACTTTGCCTGAATAAAAGTAAAAATGCCAGCAGATTTGCGATGGAGATTGGAATGTTATTCTACCACTAAATTGATCTTTCTCTACCTGGTGAAGTATTTCTCTTATTTGGGTATTGTCAGAAATTTGATTTGGTTGAGTTTCTCTTTCTATCTGAATCATTCTCATTTACCTATGATTTTTTAATCCTGGTTTAGTTGGTAGTTTGGATACGGTTAGGGGTTTATCTCTTAATCTGTAATGATTAATGTCTAGGTAAAAGCTCTATGGTGATAACTTCAGTAACCAGTATATTTACTTAAACATTAATAACTAGTTTGGTTGATTAACTTAATATTTGTTAATATAGAACTTAACATTTCTTAATATAATGTGTCAACTTTTTATTTCTCATTTACCTCTTGAGATAGACAAACTTGACTGGTACCATAAATATAGTTATTAAGTAAATAGGCGATCGCTCTATTGGATAAAAGCGATGAACAATGTCAAAAGCCCATCCTTCCGGTTGACCTACCAAGTTGTAGGGTGCGTTAATTTTATTAATTTGGTTAACAATTTTTAATCTATCAAATGTTTTTGTACTCAGGTTCTATCTTTAGATAGAGTTGCGTATTTTCTACCTGGTAGGGCTTCAGAGCCATTTATATCGTAATTATAGATAGAATATATTTGACTCAAACCACCAAGACATCAAGGGGGATCGCCTTAAATGGGGATCACCAAAGAGGCAAATTTCTGGTCCATTTTAACATGACTTTATAAAGTTTTAATATTTCCCTTTTTGATAACTACCCAGGGCTAGTAGGGGAAAATACTGTTGATAGAAATGATATTTCAGGTAAAAATGACTAGGAAATCCAGTGCCTGTAAACTCTGACTCTTCCCATCTGCCGTCGGCAAGTTGAGTAGAAACTAAGTAGTTAATCCCTTGACTAAGGGAAGTTTGATAGGATTCTCCGGTGACTTTACTTGCCGCTAGTAAGCCGAGAATCGCCCAGGCAGTTTGAGAAGCTGTACTCTTACCTTGGCCTTTTAAACGAGGATCATCGTAAGATAGGCAGGTTTCACCCCAGCCACCATCTGGATTTTGACAGCTAATCAACCAATTGGCGCCTCTAGATATAGGTAAACTATTCTGTTGAGAAGAAATTGCTTGTAAAGCACAAAGGGCACCACTAGTCCCATAAATATAGTTAACTCCCCAACGTCCAAACCAACTTCCGTCTGTTTCTTGTTCATTTAGCAAATAGGCAATAGCCCTCTTTACCCGACCTTCATCCATAGATGCTGAACAAGATCCCAACATTTCTAATACTCTAGCGGTCACGTCTGCTGTATTGGGATCAATCATCGCTTTTAAATCAGCGTAGGGGAGATAATTTAACCAATTTTGATTATTATCCACATCAAAAGCACCCCAGCCTCCTTCTTGACACTGCATACTTTCTATCCAAGCCACACCACGATTTATTGCCCCCTGTTTAATTCTTTGATTAGGTAAGGTAACGGATTGTAAAGCCATAACTACCACCGCTGAATCATCCACATCAGGATAAAAGCGATTAACAAATTCAAAAGCCCATCCTCCTGGTTGACCCTGTTTATTTTTTACCTGCCAGTCTCCGTAATCAAGTATTTGCTGATTCAGTAGCCATTCTCCTGCTTTCACTACCACAGGATGGTCTGATTCAATTCCTGAAGCTGTCAGGGATCTAATTACCCAAGCCGTATCCCATACGGGAGATATACAGGGTTGCACTCGATAGGTAGTTTCTGTTTCAATCGCAAAATTATCTACTGCTGTTAATCCCCTTTGGACAATGGGGTCATCTAAACTATAATCTAGGCTACGCAAAGCTAAAAGAGAGTTAAGCATCGCTGGGATGATTCCTCCCCAATCTCCTGTAGCTTCTTGTCTAGTTAATACCCATTCTTCAGCCGCCTTCAGACTCATTTCTCTCCAAGGCACTAGATTCAGGGTTTCTGTTAACTTAAATAAATCATCTAACCACACAAAAATATCTGTCCAATCACCATTTTTTGGCAATTCATAACTTATATTGTATTCTGTATATAATTCTTCTAGGGTGATTCCTAATTCATATACAGGCTTCTTATCAAAAACTATCAATAGGGGCACTGTACTACTTCTAGCCCAACTAGACATTTCATAAATAGTGAAGAGAAAATTATCTGGTAACAACATAATCCAGGGAGGAATCGAAGGCACTCCCCGCCAATCATAACAACCAATTAAAGCTAGATGTAGCTTAGTAAAGATACGAGTTTTACTGATGCCTCCTTTGGCTAAAATAAAATCACGAGCTTTTACTAATACAGAGTCATCAACACTTACACCCAAAAGACGCAAAGCCATATAAGCTTCTACAGAAGTACTCAATTCTCCGCCATCACCATAAAATAGTTCCCAACCTCCTGAAGCTACTTGTTGACAACGTAGATATTCTTCTACTTTAGCTAGGGATGATAATCTACTCGTATCACTTCCCCAAATTTTATGAAGTAATACAGCTTCCGAGGTAATGGTTACATTTGATTCTAATTCTGCCCACCAGTATCCCTGGGGATGTTGTTGAGAGAGTAAGTAGTTTTGACTAGCGGCGATCGCTTTAGTTATTTTTTCTGTGCTGATTGTTGTTTGTGCTTCTGTCTGCATTTTCAAAGGGAAAAAAATTGATATGATTGATATTCTATATAATCAACAGATATTTAGCAATTATGCCATTAAATACCAGTAATGTTCTGCTAATCACTAGTTTTCTTTCCTTATTTATTTGGTTAATCTTAATTGTTTTTCGGGGGCAATTTTGGCTTAGTAACCAATATCTAGACACAGATAATGCCAGTTTTAGCATTTACCCTGATGTTTGTGTCATTATTCCTGCTCGTAATGAAGCTGATGTGATTCAAACTAGTATTAAATCTTTGTTGCAACAAAACTATTTAGGTAATTTTCATATTATTTTAGTCGATGACCAAAGTGATGACCAAACTAGTAAGTTAGCTAAGCAGATAGCTACAGAGTTATATAAACAAGAGCAGCTAGATATTATTACGGGGAAACCATTGCCATCAGATTGGACAGGGAAACTGTGGGCTATGCAGCAAGGTATGGTAAAAGCTCAAACTGATTACCCCAATGCTAAATATTATCTCTTTACAGATGCTGATATTGAACATGAAGTAGATAATTTAAGTAAATTAGTCAAGCAAGCAGAAACCTATTCATTAGCTTTAGTATCTCTGATGGTCAAGTTACGTTGCCAAAGCTTCTGGGAAAAACTACTAATTCCTGCTTTTGTCTTCTTTTTTGAAAAACTGTATCCCTTTGCTTGGGTAAATAATCCTCAAAAAAATATAGCTGCCGCCGCCGGAGGTTGTATTCTGATAGATTCTCTAACCCTAAAAAAGATTGATGGTTTTACTAGTTTACGGAATACTTTAATAGATGATTGTAACTTAGCTCAAGCCGTTAAATCCTCTGGAGAGAAAATCTGGTTAGGTTTAAGCAAAACTACTCGCAGTTTGCGCCCCTATGATTCTCTAGATACAATTTGGAACATGGTGGCTAGAACTGCCTATACTCAACTTAACTATTCTCCAGGGTTATTGATAGGTACAGTTATAGCTATGAGCGTAGTTTATTTATTCCCTCCTCTAGGGTTTTTGTTAGGAATATTCAAGGGTAAATTGATTTTGACTATAGTTAGCTTGTTTACTTGGTTACTGATGGCGATCGCTTATTTTCCCACTCTACAATTATATAATTGTTCTCCTCTACGTGCTTTAACTCTTCCTGGAATTGCGAGTTTATATACCCTGATGACTATAGATTCGGCTTGGCGCCACTGGCAAGGTAAGGGAGGCGCTTGGAAAGGCCGTATTTATAGTTAACAATAAGTAATGAGTTATGAGTTATAACTATAAACTAGAGAGAAACTCCTCTCTTAAGGGTTGTAACTGCCTATCTAATTCAATATTAGTTACTAAGGTAGGAAATACCTCAGAAAACCACTCAGTCATGGGGAAATTTTCCACAACGGTTAAGAAATCAGTGGGAGGCACTCCATCTAAATGACGATTTACAAAGTTAAAACCGAGACGCTGACGACGATATTGCCAAACAGGGGCTTTTTGGGTTAACCATTGATAGAAACTATCGGAATTAGCCATAGAAGTAAGTAAATTTTCAGTCATAAATTGAGGAGGGGGAGTGCGAATAGCGTAAACCCAAGCCTGTTGTAATAATTCTAGACGTTTTTGTGGTTGATACCAAGCTTCAATTACTAGAGAGGAAGTTAGAGTGGGAGCTGGTAAGATATCCTCAGGATTAGCGCCATTAGTAGATAATTTTAATAGAGTTTGACTGAGGGGATTACCATACTCTTGTAAATCTAATTTAGCTTGGTCAAAATTCCCTAGCCACCAATATAAACTGCCACGACACTGTCTCCAGTAGTTAGCTAGAGGAGTATCTGGTAAAAAGCTTTTGTATTGGGCTAACAAACTTGCCGTTACTTGTTGATAAAGAGGCTGTAATTGGGGAGAGCGCCAAATTGGACTAGTTATAAATAGTGGGTCTCTAAGTGCTTCTAAAGTAATTGCTTGTACTGCTTGTTCGGTTTTTCCCTGGGCGAGTAAACTCAAACCTAATCCGTAGAATACGCCGCGTTTTACAGGTAATAACTCGGCTGCCTGTTTAAAGTTAGCCGTTGCTACTGTTGGTTGTTGAGTTATAGACAACCAAGCCAGATTACTATAACCAAATTCCCAGTATGGTGAGGTATTAATTCCTGTTTCTAACCATTCTGAAGCCTCTGGGATTAAATCAGGTTGATTGTTAACTAGGGCTAGATTTCCTATATTCCAACCTAGTTGGTAGGGATAATAGGGCTCCCAAGGCACTATCTCGTGTGCTTTATTAAGACTAGTAACAAAATTATCGAATTCTTCTCTAGCTAAAGCAGTAAAACCTTGATTAGATAGTAGCCAGGAGCGATGAATTGGTAATAGCCAGATAACCATACTGATAATTAAGCCCACACCCACTAAAATAACTAATCTGATGCGAGGTAAAAATAAAACTTGAGAAGTATGATGCTTATTAGTTAAATAAGCGGCAAAAATGATAATTGTACCAGCAATACTGACGTTATCTAACTGATAGTCAAATATGCTAACTGTGGCATACCCAAACAGAGCGCTATAAATACTCCCAACTAAAATACTTTCTCTAGGAGTTAAATTAAACCTGTCTCTAACTAAACCAATAAAGCCCCAAATTAACCATGCTAGAGCTCCTAGTAAAATAAGTATACCCCATATTCCCATTTCTCCCAAAAGTTGGGCTACAGTACTATGAAGTTGATAAGTTAATTCTGACTCTCTACCTCCCCAAAAGGGTAAATATTTTTGATAAAGTAAAGGAACACCACCCAAACCAACACCAGATAGGGGGTTATCTAATCCCATTCTCCATCCTATTTGCCAATTAATCACACGATAAGCTAATTGAGATTCTAAATTACCCGTTACAATTGCATTCAATGTATTAATTAAACGTGGACTTACAAAAACAAGAGCGATCGCAATAGCGATGAGGGGTAAAATAAAAATATACGCACGGCGACGCTGCTTGAGGATTAAAAATAATATTCCCACAGCTATGGCAACTACCATACCTAACCAACCACCGCGAGATTGTGTCGTATATAAGTCAACTAAGCCCAGAATCACTCCTCCTAACCAAAACCATCGACGTAGTCCACTCTCAATCAGAAAAAGCCCTACTAGCAATGGTAGAGATAAAATTAAGTAACCTGCTACATAGTTTTGATGTCCAATTGGTGCCCAATTCCGCAACTCCAGGGTAGTTATGTCAAAAGCCAATTGAACATTGTAAGAAGCAGTTAAACTTTCAATCTGAGATAATTCTGGCAGTACTGTTTGCAGTAGCCAAACTACTAAACTAACTATAATAAAAATAATATTCAGAAATCCTTGTAAAAATAGCAGCCTATCCGGGTTTTTACTTTGATTTAGCCAATTATTGAGACTGTATAAACCCGATAAGTAGCCAATAGCCATAAAACTATACCAAATAGCTTGATTGTGAAATTCTGCGGTAACAGTAGATACAATTATCCCCAGAATAATCAGAATAACTAAGCTATCTAAGTAGTTGCCTAGTCTCAATAAATTTTTTCTGGCGGCTATTTGCCACAGTAACCAAATTATCGGCACCAGTAAGCCTATTTGCACAAAAAATACCCCCGGCCACGCTACCATCAGGGAATGACTATTGACCAGTAGAGTAAATAAAATATAAAAACTAGCTAGTAGTAAGTTTAACAGACGACCTTGGGAATTAATAGAAACTTGATTATCCATCTGAAGTGACGTTTTATACAAAAATGTTCAGTTAGGTCAAAGGGTCGATAACAATATTTGTGTTTTCAATTTAATTATAGTTGGCGATCGCTGTTTTGTTAATTTCTCCAAATGATTATAAAACTATAGGGTCTAAAGAGTAATTATGCCATTCTTTCTGGTATTTTTCTGCTACTAAGGGAGTTACAACCAATGTCGGGGGTGTTCCTGTTTTTACATCAATCCGCAAACCCGAATAGGGCCTTCTTAAATCGGAACCTTTGCCATTGCGTCCTACAAATAGATGATTCTCAACTACAACTCGCTCTTCTCCGTTCACTGTCTCAGTAATTACCGAACCTTCAGAACGCTGTCGGCGCAAACTATAACCACTACCACCACAGATTATCCAGTTAATCTGGGAATCACTATGACCTGTGTCTTGGGTGCGCAAATATTCCAGACAATGGGCATGACCTGATAATACTAAATCTACCAGAGGTCTTCCCTTAGCTAAATCATCTACTCTAGCAGCTACCTGGTCTAAAACCATGCGCAGATTATTTCTCACTGCTAGAGTTTGCCTCCCTTGCCATTTACTTGCTTCGGTAACATAGGGGGGATGGTGAAAAAAAATAATGCGACCTCTTATCCCTGGATTTTCCCAAGAATTGATTAAACTCTGTTGCAACCAGTTAAGTTGCGCCTTATCAACCATAAAATTGCTGCTGGCGTTTAACTGCTTATTTATATCATTAATTTGTTCGTCTACTTGTTCAAGTTCTCCGGTGATTTCTTCTGTGGTATCTTCCTCCTGTTGATTACCTGGGTACATTTCCATTCTGGATTTAAGTAATAAGTTTTTCTGGTCAATTAGTTCTTGTAGCTCTTGTTCTAACTGTTTTTGTAACTTCCTATCTTCGCTATTTTCTGATAAGGGTTGAGGTTGATTAAAAGTATTAGAATCTAAGGCAAAAAATTCAATTCCTCCATAACAAAAACTATAGTAGCGATGAGGAATACGGGTAAATATTCCCGGTTGATAGGTTAAACATCGCCCAGTATTAGTCATAGTTGTATAGTGTTGATTCAAATAATCATCTAGGCGAAAATCGGGAATATTTTTCAAATAATCTATAAAAGCCCTAGCAAAAGCGTCTCCTTGAAAAGAACCATGCCAACCTACATCTAAATCTATATATCTTCTGAAGAGATGTTTCAAGGGTGAAGATAAACCTGATAACAAACCTAGCCAAGGAGAGATATCATAGTAATCATGGTTGCCTATTACAGGAAAAAAGGGGATTTTAAAAATCATTTGGTCGTAAGCAATTTTTTTGGGGTTTTCTCCTCCTTGTAAAAATTCCCGATATGGCTCAATAAAGTTATAAAAATATTGTTCCCTAGAGCCAACTAAATAAACTACATCCCCCGTATGAAGAACAAAATGAGCGTCTTTTCCTTTGGTCATTATATATTTAGCTACTTCTCTTTGAGGACTATCTTTTCTATGACGACCTGTGCCACTATCACCTAATACTAAAAAGGAAAATTCTTCCAATTTTTCGTTTTCTTGGTTATTGTTAATAGCTAATTTAGTTTGATCAATTTTTAGTTGCTTAATTTTATTATGTTTCCATTTGACTCGCTCATTCATTTTGCGAATCTTGGTTTCTATATTGGGTTCTTTTGTTAAATTCATGTTAATTCAAATAAATAAAATAATAATTATATCATTGACTATCTTAAAATAAAGAAGATATTTAAGAGAAAAAAAACTGCTATATAATAGAATAAGTATTATGAAAATAACCAAACTGAGTAAATTTAATCGCCGTTATTTTCTTCAGTTTACAGGAAGCTTAATGGTAGCAACAACTATAGAAAAAGTATCAGCAGAACCCTGGTTGTTTATACAAGTATGGACAGTAACAGGTGAACCCTTAGACAGGCAAAAATTGTCACAATTATACTTTTTAAATTTAGAAGATCAACCTCTGCCTACTCCAGTATATCGTGTGGAAACTGGAAGCTTTTGGTTTAAACCCCCCTCAGCTTCCCCTTGGGCGATCGCACTTTTTCTCACCATTCCCGATTTTGGGGAAGTTACGGTATATGCAGATAATCAAGGAAAAGGTTATACTGCTGAGGATTTTCCCTTAAATCTTAATTTGGCTTTCGCTGTATCGCGTCTTCATCGAGTTGAAGAAGTTATAGGTAAATGGAGAAACCAAGGTATAAAATTTCCCAAAAGAATTACTGACAAATTAAAAAGAGCAAAAACTTATTTAGACTATGCAGCTAATCAAGGAATTCTCTTAAAGTCTAAATGGTTATATGCTAGTTTAGCGTCTAGTATGTGGGCAGGAGAAGAAGCAGTTATCTATCAATCTCAACAAGTTATCGAAAAAAAGCGTGATTTTCTTTGGGGTGCTAACTTTTTTGGTTATCCTGAATTAGGAGAAAAATATACTTATTCTTTTCAAAATCTCTTTAATTTTGCTACTATTCCTACATACTGGTCATTCTTAGAATCTAATCTAGAGACAGTAGACCAGATGGTCAACTGGTTATATCAAGCAGGTATAACCATCAAAGGACATCCTCTAGTCTGGTTTCATGAAGCATCTATTCCCTCTTCCTTTCAAAATAAATCTTACTCAACAATCAAAGAATCATTAGCAGAAAGAATTTTAGCCACTACTACTCGTTATGGTCACAAGATACCCTATTACGATATCATCAATGAAGCTAATGGAGTTGAATGGGCCAATAAACTCGGTTACTCTCAATCGCAATTTTTAGAATTGACAGAAATGGCAGCCCTTACCAGCCGCAAAGGTAACCCAAATGTTTATAGAATCATCAATCATTGCTGTTTGTGGGCAGAAAATGTCGCCTATTACCCACCACCTCAATATAGTCCTTATCAGTATCTTCAGGCTTGCATAGAGGCAGAGATTCCCTTTGAGGCGATTGGTTTACAATTATACTATCCTAATCGGGATATGTTTGAGATTAATCGTCTTTTAGAAAGATTTGCTAGTTTAGGTAAACCTATACATATTACTGAAATTGGTGTGGCTTCAAACAGCACTGCTGATGAGAATGCCTATATCAGAGAATCAAAGGGTTTTTGGCATCAACCCTGGAGTGAAAGTATTCAGGCAGATTGGTTAGAGCAACTATATACTATTTGTTATAGTAAGCCTTATATCAAGGCAATTAGTTGGTGGGATTTAGCCGATGTCAATCAGTTTTGGCCCCATGGTGGTTTGTTAAATTCTAAACTTGAGCCTAAATTAGCTTATTTTCGCCTTAGTCGTCTGTTGAGAAGTTGGGGATTTTGAAGCATTCTTTGGTGCGTTACTGCTTCATTCTACATTCTACATTCTTATAGCAATGAGCGTTGTAGTGTTAACAATATTTATATTTACAGATCCCCCCAACCCCCCTTAACAAAGGGGGGCTTTTCATGATAACTGTAAACATCTATTTGCGAGCTTGCTATAATTCTATCTACTCATATCAAAGCACCAGTACTTATGTACTAAATTAACCTCAGAAAAAGTTCATTTCTCTTTAGCCTAAGATATTGCACTCGGTCAACCAATTTTTAAGCGTTTAGCATTAATTCTTTAACTCCAAGACTTCAAAACTCATTACTCATTACTTATTACTCATTACTTCTTACTCGTTACTCATTACTTCTTACTCATTACTCATTACTCATTACTCATAATTCATCCACCACAAGTAACTTTGGGTAAAGATGCGAGGGTCTGAGTTCGCGCCTTCCTTCGCGCTTTCTCAATTTCAGTATATTTACGTATTATGCTTAATCAGCATTTTAACCCTCTGTTTTTTGGTAAATTTATTATCTTCAAAACCCTTTCAATAAATGCTTTTTAGCCTTTTTAACCTCAAAGAATTTTTCTGCTGAATTGTTATAATGTATACAGAATGGACTTACATTATTAATTCATAAGGAGAAAAACTTATGGTAGTATCACCTTCAACATTTCCTTCAGCTCAAGATCAATATATGCTTGAATTGATCAATAGAGGTCGTCAAGACCCAGCAGCAGAAGCGGCTCGCTACGGAATAGCTCTCAATGAAGGACTGAGTTCAGGAACAATTTCTACAAACCCTAAACAACCCTTAGCATTTAATCTAAATCTCAACACGGCAGCTCAAGACCACACTCAATGGTTACTAGATAATAACAAATTTCAGCACACAGGAGAAGGTGGCACAAGCTCAAAACAACGTATGGAGAATGCCGGGTACCCATTCGTACCTTCCTGGGGAAGCGGGGAAAATATTGCCTGGAAAGGCACAACTGGTACCCCAAATTTTACTACGTTTGTCAGACAAAATTACGAAAACCTCTTCATTGACGAAAATTATCCTGGTAGAGGTCATCGTGTCAACCTAATGAATGGTAACTTCCAAGAAATTGGACTTTCATCATTACAGGGACCCTATATCTTTAACGGTACAACTTACAATTCAGTGATGACTACCCAAGATTTTGCCTATTCTGCGGCTCAAGGACCATTTATCACTGGTGTTATCTATACTGATGCAGTTTCAAATGACAATTTCTATACAGTTGGTGAAGGACTAGGCGGAGTAACCGTTACAGCAGTTGATACGGCAAATAATGCTAATACTTTTACAACTGATACTTGGAATACAGGTGGTTATAGTTTAGAGATTCAACCCAATAAAACTTATAACGTGGCCATCTCCGGTGATTTCGATGGAAATGGTACGGTAGATGAAGCCTCTTATACCGTTACAGTGGGCAATCAAAACGTTAAATTGGATTTAGCAACTGACAACTTTGAACCTGCCAATTCTTTACCTATAGCCGTTATTACTGGTGACTCTAGTGGCAATGAAGGAGATGTTCTTAATTTCAACGGAATTAACTCAACTGATTCTGACGGAACTATAGTTAGTTACGCCTGGGATTTAGATAATGATGGACAGTATGATGATTCTAACGCTCAAAATCCCACTTATTCTTTTGCTGATAACGGAATATATACCATTGGTCTACAAGTAACTGATAATGATGGTGGTGTTGATACTGCTACAGCAAACATTACTGTTAATAACGTTAATCCGGTGGCTGATGCTGGTCCTAATCAAACTTTCGATGAAGGTATTAGTTTTACCCTCAATGGTAGCGCCACTGATGCTGGTATTAATGATACTTTTACCTACGCTTGGGACATAGATAATGATGGACAGTATGATGACGACAATCAAGATTTAACTGTTTTCAATATCAATCAGGGGATATACACCTTTGGTTTACAAGTAACTGATGATGACGGTGGTGTAGGGACGGACACGGTTATAATTACTATTAATAACGTTATTCCACGCGCTGATGCTGGTCCTAATCAAACTGTCAATGAAGGTGCTAGTTTTACCCTCGAAGGTGGACTACCGGATAGTTTCTATGACCAATATACTTACGCTTGGGATTTAGATAATGATGGACAGTATGATGATTCGAGCGATCCAGATCCTACTTATTCCTTTGCTGATGATGGAATCTATACCATTGGTCTACAAATAACTGATGATGATGGTAGTGTAGGGACAGATACAGTTACAATTACTGTTAATAACGTTAACCCAGTGGCTGATGCTGGTCCTAATCAAACTGTTAATGTAGGCGATAGTTTTATCCTCAATGGTAGCGCCACTGATGCTGGTATTAATGATACTTTTACCTATGCCTGGGACCTAGATAATGATGGACAGTATGATGATTCTAACGTTCAAAATCCTACTTATTCCTTTGCTAATGATGGTACTTATACTATTAGGTTACGAGTAACTGATGATGATGGTGGTGTAGGGACAGATACGGTAACCATTACCGTTGAGAATAATACAAATAATGGACCAGATTTACCAATCATTGAAGGAACATCTGCCAACGATACCATCACAGGTACTGTTGACGCTGAAATCATTAAAGGCAATGCAGGGAATGATGTTTTAAGAGGTGAAGCAGGAGATGATATCCTTGATGGTGGACTAGGAAGCGATCGCTTATTAGGTGGTGATGGCGCCGATACTTTTGTGGTCTTATCCGGCCAAGGTAAAGATATAATCAATGACTTTGTTCGGGGTGAAGATAAATTCAGCAGTGATACCGATTTTGCTAACCTCGGCACTTTCGTCAATAATGGCCATATTAATATTACTGATAATAGTGGTATTTTGGCTGTCCTCAGAAATGTTACTGAGTTTACTCAAGATGATTACATTGCTTATGGCGATAACTCTCAACCAGTCAATGATTTACCAATTATTGAGGGAACACCTGCCAACGATACCCTCATCGGTACTGTTGACGCTGAAATCATTAAAGGCAATGCAGGGAATGATGTTTTAAGAGGTGAAGCAGGAGATGATATCCTTGATGGTGGACTAGGAAGCGATCGCTTATTAGGTGGTGATGGCGCCGATACTTTTGTGGTCTTATCCGGCCAAGGTAAAGATATAATCAATGACTTTGTTCGGGGTGAAGATAAATTCAGCAGTGATACCGATTTTGCTAACCTCGGCACTTTCGTCAATAATGGCCATATTAATATTACTGATAATAGTGGTATTTTGGCTGTCCTCAGAAATGTTACGACGTTTACTCAAGATGATTACATTGCTTATGGCGATAACTCTCAACCAGTCAATAATTTACCAATCATTGAAGGAACACCTGCCAACGATACCCTCATCGGTACTGTTGACGCTGAAATCATTAGAGGCAATGCAGGGAATGATGTTTTAAGAGCTGAAGCAGGAGATGATATCCTTGATGGTGGACTAGGAAGCGATCGCTTATTAGGTGGTGATGGCGCCGATACTTTTGTGGTCTTATCCGGCCAAGGTAAAGATATAATCAATGACTTTGTTCGGGGTGAAGATAAATTCAGCAGTGATACCGATTTTGCTAACCTCGGCACTTTCGTCAATAATGGCCATATTAATATTACTGATAATAGTGGTATTTTGGCTGTCATCAGAAATGTTACTGAGTTTACTCAAGATGATTACATTGCTTATGGGGATATATAGCAAGCTCGCAAATAGATATAGATGTTGACAACAATGATGAAAAGCTGCCCTTGCTCAGATCTTGCATCTTTACCTAATGTTACTGGTTGTGGATGAATTATGAGTTTTGAAGTTTTGAAGTTTTGAAGTTTTGAAGTAATGAGTTAAAGAATTAATGCTCAACGCTTAAAAATTGGTATACCTTTGCAAGATATGGGCTAAAGAGAAATGAACTTTTTCTGAGGTTAATTTGGTACATAAGTACTGGTGCTTTGATGTGAGCTTGGGAAGTTGACAAGGGCAGCTTTTTAACATTTCGGTGAAGATGAGATAGGAGAGGATCTCACACCAACTCACACCAAAGCATCAAAACCCAAATGTTACTGGTGGATGAGTAATGAGTTTTGAAGTCTTGAAGTAATGAGTTAAAGAATTAATGCTAAACGCTTAAAAATTGATTCTCGCTTGTTGGCCAATTTCAGTACTTTTGTACTTGCGTGCAAGATATGAGGCGATCGCACTCTTGTAGGTTGGGTCCTTGGAAACGAAACCCAACAATCTATTTTTTAGAGAAATTGAGTTGTTTTGATAGCTTCATTTATGGGAGGTATTGGTTGTAATTTTAGCTTAATTTTATGCTTGATAGTAAGTGTAGCTCTCTACAGTTATATAGATTTTAGATTTAATTTGTTTATCTGGTATTTACTTATTTTGCTTGGTAGTGGTAGCTTAGTGGTAGCTGAATTTTTCAGTGAGCTACCGATTAGCTACTAGCGATTTTCTGAAACCCTGAAATCGTAAGGGGTTGAAGAAAAATGGAGCTAAGCGGATTCGAACCGCTGACCCCCTGAATGCCATTCAGGTGCTCTACCAACTGAGCTATAACCCCTTTTTTTGTGCTTTATTATCTTAACGTAATTGGTATTCAATAGTCAAGGTAAAACTTATATTTTTTTGTTAACTATAAGGAGGTTCCCTTTCGTCTCCAAGCTTAGCACTTGTGTAGACTTTTGGATCATACGTTAAATTTTGTTAAATAATTTAAACAATTGTTCATGAGAAAGTAAACTACTAACATAGCAGCAGCAGAGGCCGCCACCAGAATACCCGCTAACATTAGCGAGAATTCCTGTTGATCAAAAGCTTCCTGCATTAAATGTAATGACCAAGCTACTAAAGCAATATCAAATATGAGAATTAATACTAACATTTTTTAAAAAATGTAAATTTTAGTCTATTTTAATACACATTTATACACAATGGGGTGCTATGGCTTAATTAAAGCAGACGTACAGGAATTTGATGATTTGCTAGATAAGTTTTGATTTCAGCGATGCTTAACTGTCCATAATGAAGTAAAGACGCCAGTAAAGCAGCTTCTGCTTGACCTTCTGTCAGGGCTTCTTTGATATGATGGGAGTTGCCCGCTCCACCAGAGGCTATGACGGGAATTTCTACCTGAGAGGCTATAGCCCGAGTTAAATCTAAATCGTACCCTGCTTGAGTGCCATCGGCATCCATACTAGTAACTAGTAGTTCTCCTGCACCCCGTTTTTCTAATTCTTTGGCCCAAGTTACCGCATCTAAACCAGTATTTTCTCTGCCTCCCCGCACATAAACATCCCATCCCAGATTATCTTGACTAAGTCTTTTACGCGCATCAATTGCTACTACAATACACTGATTGCCAAAGCGATCGCTTGCTTGATTAATTAAATTAGGATTACGTACGGCAGCAGAATTAATACTTACTTTATCAGCACCAGCTCTTAATAAATTTTTAATAGTTTCTAGAGACTGTACACCTCCCCCCACAGTCAGAGGAATAAATACCTGTTCTGCCGTTCTATAAACTACATCAATAATTGTGTCGCGTCCTTCGTGAGTTGCGGTTATATCTAAAAAAACCAGTTCATCAGCCCCAGCATCATTATAAGCCTTAGCTAATTCTACGGGATCCCCGGCATCTTGTAGGTTGACAAAATTTACGCCTTTGACTACTCGTCCACCATTCACATCTAAACAAGGTAAAATTCTTTTAGTTAGCATGATTTTTAAATAAGGGCAAGATTTTATACAAAACTGTATCAAATCTTTATACTAGTATAAAATAGTAGAATAAAAGAATTTAATTTGTGAATTTGAGCACTGCACATATATTAGTATTTCACGGTAGTAGAGATGATAGAGCGAAAATAGGTATAAACAGGCTAACTCAACAGGTAAGAAAAAATCTAGAAGCTGTTCCTATTGAAGCTAAAAAAACTAGAAACAAGACAATTTTACTAGAAAAACCTCCTCTGGTAGAATCAGCTTGTTTAGAATTAGCGGAAACCTCTCTATCAGAGAAAATTTATCAAATAGGTAGTTTAGATATAAAAGAAGTGAGTATCTGGCCATTGTTTCTCTCTACAGGGGTTCATGTACAAATAGATATACCTGAAGCTGTAACCATAGCCACAGCAATGTTAAGCAAACCTATAGAAATTAAAATTAACCCCTATTTAGGAGAGAATCAGGCCATAATTGAGTTGATTCAACAAGAATACCCAAGATTAGCAGGAGAAGGGAGAATTCTTTTAGCCCATGGTAGTAAAATAGCTAAGGCTAATCAAGATTTAGAAAAAATTGCTAGAAGTGTAGGGGCAATCCCTGCCTATAAGTCAGTATCCCCATCTCTCACAACCCAGGTAGAGAGTTTAATTAGTCAGGGAATTTTTAGTATAAGTATTTTTCCTTATTTCCTGTTTTGGGGAAAAATTACCGATACACTAATCGCTGAGATTCAAGAGTTAAAAACTAGATTTCCTCATGTAGACTTTGATTTAGGTCAACCTTTGGGAGAAAATTCTAGTTTAGCTAAAACCATTGTAAATAAAATTAGTCTATGACCACAATTATTGGTAAAGTTTATTTATTGGGTGCAGGACCAGGAGATCCCGGCCTAATGACTATCAAGGGTAAAACTATTTTAGAATGCGCTGATGTGGTGGTTTATGACGCCTTAGTAAGTGATGAGATTTTAGGCATGATTAGACCCGAAGCCGAGAAAATTAACGCTGGCAAGAGAAGAGGTCGCCATTCTAAATTACAGTCAGAAACGACCAAAATACTCATCGAAAAAGCCAAAGAACAGGCAATCATAGTTCGTCTAAAAGGGGGAGATCCCTTTGTATTTGGACGGGGAGGTGAGGAGATGCAGGATTTGGTCAAAGCTGGTATCCCCGTAGAAGTTATTCCCGGGATAACCTCGGGAATTGCTGCCCCCGCCTACGCGGGTATCCCCGTTACTCATCGTCATTATAGTTCTTCGGTAACTTTTGTTACGGGACATGAATCAGCAGGAAAATACCGACCTCAAATTGATTGGCAGGCGATCGCCAAGGGTTCAGAAACTATTGTGATTTATATGGGTATTCATAATCTAGAACAAATTATACCCGAGCTGATTACAGGGGGTTTAACTGAAACTACTTCTATTGCTTTAGTAAGATGGGGGACTACTTCAAGGCAAGAAACCCTAAAGGGGAATTTGGGTAATATTGTTGGTTTAATAGCTGCTCATAATTTTACAGCACCAGCGATCGCTATTATTGGCAGAGTAGTAGATATTCCTGATATCACACCAGTACAATTACTGTAAACTCAAAAATTTCTCTAAAGCAACTACCATCTTAGGTGGCCAACGGCGAACATTTTTTAATCATTCTAAATCTACCCAACATTGTAGGTTGGGTTGACTCAGACCAAAGCATCTTTATCCAAAGTTACTTGTGGTGATTGAGTAATGAGTAATGAATAATGAGTAATGAGTTAAAGAATTAATGCTCAACGCTTAAAAATTGGTTGACCTTTGCTACTTTTCTTAGGCGAAAGAGAAATGGACTTTTTCTGAGGTTAATTTAGTACATAAGTACTGGTGCTAGATATGAGGTTGAGGAACGAAACCCAACAATTTATCTCATTGTTTCTAAAAATGATGTATTTTTGTTCTGAAAACTGTTCCTTACCTGATTTCTACTGTAAACTCAAAAATTTCTCCAAAGCAACTACCATCTTAGGTGGCCAACGGCGAACATTTTTTAACCATTCTATATCCCGATAACGTCTATCTAAACCAGTAGCTGCTACCCAATTACTCTCGGCTTCTCCCTGTTTTCCCGTAGCCCAGAGGACGGCGGTTAATCCCGCTCTAGTATCTGCGAAAAAGGGATACTTACGGACTATATTGCGCAGGTTAGTTACTGCGGCTTTAGTCTCACCAAGTTGGTATTGTACAAAGGCCGCATTCGCTCTAGCTAAAGCAAATTTCGGCTCTAATTCTATGGCTTTTTGATAGTCATCTAGGGCTCGTTGCCAATTTCCCAAACCCGCTTCCGCATTGCCTCGGTTATTATAGGCTACAGGATCTTCTGGGTTAAGAGATAGGACCCGATTATAATCGGCGATCGCTTCTGTGAATTTACCCTGGGCTTCTAATACAGCACCACGATTAATATAGGTGTCCCCCACCAAAGGTGCCCTTAGTATAGCTTGATTGTAATCATCTATAGCCTCTTCTAACTTATTTTGACTAGCACGGGCATTACCTCTATTACTCCAAAGAGCGGGATTTTCCGGGAACTCTTCGATTAACTGATTCCAATATTCTTCTGCTTGTTGATAATTACCCTGATTGAGGGCAGAAATAGCTTTTTGGTTGAGACTATCACCTTGTTGAATACTGAGATTAAGCAACAAGGATAGGGATAAGAATATAGTGAAAATAGTTGAGATCATTATTAAATAAAAAAACTCCTTAGCTCAAGATTTAAGATAACTTAAGCTAAGGAACAAATCAACGATTAAAAACTCTGATTATAGTAGGGTGAATTAACACCATCTGGGTTGCGATAACCATTATTGGTAACACCCGTTTGTCCTGGATAAGTACGAGTAGGATTAGTATTTTGTCCTGTTTGGGGATTTATTTGCCCTGGAACAGGGCTACTATTCATATTAGGAGCTACTCCCGGATTACCTGGATTTGGATTAGATACTGGTGGTCTAGGTCCCGGAGGTGTTACGCCCCAAGTATAACCACTGGGTGGCTGCTGTGGTTGACCTGTGTATGGGTAGTTGGGTACATTTTGGGCCTGTAACTGATTAGTTGGTTGTTGGTTCTCTGTGGGAGGAGTAGCTTCTGATTGGGGATTAGACTGGGGAAGATTACGCTGATTGATTCTGGCGATCGCACTTTCTAAAACTGTCGGTTGTGTTCTGATTCTTCCAGTATAAGTGGTAGTGACTTGATTTTCTTCTCTAAAACCATTGTTTACTCTTTCTGGTTGACTAGATTCATTTCCCAGTACTGTGCGATACTGTTGTAGAGATGGTTGTCTGAGGAGTTCTTCTGTGGAAAATACGAACTTTTGCTGATTACTTTTTTTACCCGTAACCATTTGGGTATTGGGTTGATAGGGGGAGCTGAGATTTTCTACTTTTTTGGACTCCAACCATTCTTCTAGGAATCCTTGTCTTTGGGTGTTAATTTGAATTGGTTGGGGTGTAGAATCAACTGTCACTAAAGATTCACCATCTATTCCCTGAGTGTAAATGTTACCGTATTCATCCCCATTTAACTGCGGTAACCCTTCTATAGTAGGAAGAGAGTTAGCGGCATTGAGACTAGCTGAGCGCCATTGGGGGTTTTGCCAGTATTGCCACAGACAAACACCAAAAAACGAAATCATTCCCAGAGAGCCTAAAAATAGAGGACGAGTAAAGGGTTTGATTCTTGCCTTAAGGTACCGAGAGTTTAAAGATGTTTTAGATTTAGACATAATATTTTCTTGTGCTCAAGGAAATTTTTATAACTAATTTTTATCTTAGCGCGAACTTCCTGAATGTCATAAATATAGCCTTATCTTGGTTTATTTTGTTCTCATAAAAACTGCCGAGGTGAAAATACCTGGGATATTTTTAAAGATTTGGTAAAGTTAGGGGTGATAACTTGAATAAAATAGTAAAGTCAGTTATGCTTTCATTAAATCTAAAATTTATAGAAGACATTTTAGTATAACACTGACTATTTTCAGTGTTTTTTTTACAGTTAAAAACAACCTTTAGGTTGATTAAACTAATAATTATATATCTTTAACAGAATATACAAAACATATTAGTTAATTCCTGATTTTCTCAATTTTGAATCACCCTCCACTAACTGGAGGAATCAACACCACTTCGTCTCCTGATTGCAAAGGTGTATCTCCTTCTACAAACTTCAAGTTAATGGCAAAACGAGTTAATGGCTTCCAGACTTCTAATTCTGGCTTTTCGGCTATTAATTGATTGAGAACTGCTTTGACGGGAGTATGGATGGGAAATTGTCGCTGTAATTCACTAACTCCATAGGCATCTTGATAGGCAGCAAAAAGCTTGATAGTGATAGTAATGGTTTCTGGTTTACTCATGGCAGGATAATCAGGGAAAATTGTGCTTTCTTGGGTTTATGGTGTAAGCTTTGGCTGAAGTTACACTATAAGTACGAAAGCAAAATTTTTTAAATCTTAATAGTAGTAATCCACTGTTGATATGATGGTTCTCTGTTTTCGGTAATCGCTGTAAATTTCTCGCGCAACTGCTTAGTAATGGGCCTTTGTGACGGTAATTGATAATTTTCGATACGATTAACGGGAGTGATTTTAGCCGCAGTACCACTTAAAAATACTTCATCGGCAATAAATAGTTCTGATTTGTCTATCGGTCTTTGTTGTACAGATATGCCCAAATCTTGAGCGATAGTTAATACACTATCACGAGTTATTCCTTCTAAAATATCTTGATCATAACCTGGGGTAATTAGCTGATTGTTTCTCACCATAAATATATTCATGCCTGTGGCTTCACAAACTTTCCCCTGGGAGTTGAGTAAAATCGCCTCATCGAAACCAGACTCCACCGCTTCAGTTTTCGCTAGGGAAGAGGTGATATAGGCACCACTAATCTTACCTCGTAGAGGCAGACTTCGGTCTTCTTGACGATGCCAGGAACTAATCCGGCAGTTAATCCCCTCTGGAGATAAATAATCTCCTAATTCTAAACCGTACACAAAAAAGTTTTTTTCAATTTTATGTAGTCTTGGTGCAATACCTAAACCAGAAGTATAAACAAAAGGACGTATATAAAATGGAAAACTAGGGTGATTTTTTTCGACAAAATCAATAATAATTTGTTTGATTTTATCAGCAGGTAAATCGTAGTGGAGATACTTGGCACTATTACTCAGACGTTGGCAGTGACGGTCTAATCTAAATAGGAGGATTTCTTGGGGATTTTCTGGATTAGGGGTACCTCTCAAGCCCCCAAAGGCACCTGTACCATAGTGTAGTGCGTGTGTTGCAATAGAAATATTGGCTTCAGCAAAGGGCAAAAATTTATTTTCAAAATAAGCTATTGGTAAAAAGTTGTGCATTTTATATTAAACCTATTAAATCAAGGTAATAGAATTAGACACCTAGACGGAACAGAATGAGATCCCAAATATTATATTTTAGCTTTTAACCAACCTTGACAGTTATGTTTTTGAGTTTCGTTGAGTTTTTCCATGAAAACCACTTCATAGGCTGTAGGTTGGGGGGAAGCTAATTCGGCGATAACGGTACGGAGTTCATCTTGGTGAAACAGGGTAACTTCAATCTTATCACCTGGATGGTAATCTTGGAGACGTTCTTCCCATTCTGTAGCTATTAAACGCAGTTTATCTATAGCCAGTATTTCATCTCCAGGATTAATTCCTGCTAGAGAAGCCGGAGAACCTTGTTCTACAAAAATTACAAGAGGTTTGTGTTGATTTTTTTTCAGTTTTATTCCTAATTCCGGTACTATATGCTTAGGCGATACTGGTTTTATCTCTAAACCAAACCATGCTAAATATTCTCCCAGGGGAATTTCCTCTGTACTATCTATATAGCGAGTAAAGAAATCTGTGAGGTCTTCTTCAGCCACTGTTTCAATAACTCTTTTTAAATCTGTGGGGGTATAACCTATTTCGGTTTTGCCAAACTCTTGCCAGAGTTGCCGCATCACATCATTCAGGCATCGCTTATTTTGATGACGAGAACGAATTAACAAATCTAATAGAAGAGAGATTAATTCTCCTTTGAGATAATAAGAGATTTGGGAATTATCACTATTAGCATCCCGTCGGTAGAGTTTAATCCAAGCATCAAAGCTAGACTCACTCAATGACTGTACTTTACGTCCTGGAGTTGATAAATACTTACTAATTTCTTTAGCCAGATTTTTACGGAAAGTATCTACATTATAAACTCCTGCCCACAGAGGTATTAATAAATCATAGTAGCTAGTGGTACCTTCAGCAAACCAGAGAGATGGGGTATAACTTTCTCCGTCGTAATCGAATGTTTCTAAAGCCTTGGGACGAATTCTTTTGATATTCCACAAATGGAAAAATTCATGGGCTACTAACTGCATAAAGCGATTATACTTTTCAGGATTACGGAATCCTAAACGAGGATAATTAAGAGAACAAGAATTTTTATGTTCTAATCCCCCAAAGCCTTGTCCTGAGAGGTGTAATAGGAACAAATAATTTTCATAAGGCAATCCCCCATACAGATTAGCTTCTACTTTGATAATTTTGCTAATATCTTCTATTACTTTTTTGGGTTTAATATTGCCTTGACCCCAAATAGCTAGTTGATGTTTTTTCTCAAGTACAGTAAACTCATGTATTTGATGAGTCCCAATTTCAAAAGGACTATCAACTAGGGTATCAAAATCTGGCGCTAAAAAGGTATTACTCTCATTTTCTACCCTTGGTAAACTAGTACTCACTCGCCAGTCAGGATAGGGAGGTGTAATCTTGATAGTAAGTTTTTCCTGTTCATATCCTGGTATGTAGAAAAATAAAGCGGCGCCATTAAAATAACCATGGGTATGATTTAGATGATTCGTTCTTACTGATAATTCATCTGCGTATATTTTGTATGTTATGCTGATTTCTGAAGAGTTATGAGTAGATACCTGCCAATGATTTTTGCTTATCTTCTTGGTGGGGAGAATTTTTGGAGATTGACTCTCTTTGGCGACAAATTCCTGTAAATTTTTAGGGTATTCTCTTACTAAGTAAGACCCAGGTGTCCAAACTGGCATTTTTAGTTGGAGATAATTACTCTGCCAGTTACTAATTAACAATGTTACTTCAAATATATGAGAAGTTGGTTGAGGCATAGCCACTTCATAAACCAATTCAACTTGACCTGTTTTAGTTATTGTTTGAGTAACTTGATTAGTTTGAGTCATTATTCTGTATGTTTCCGAATTAAATGGGTTAATTGTTTAGGATTAGTTAAACAGATAGTATGATTATCTTGATTGACAGTTAATAAACCTTTTGATTGAATATTTTCTAAAATATTAATCGTTTCTGCTACAGAGGTTTCTGCTACATGGGCAAAATCTTTTGTAGGTATTTGATATATTTCTATCCCCTCTTCCGTGGGTTGTCCGTAGCTTTCGGCTAAAGATAGTAATACCTGGCTTAATCGACTTATGGGAGGAGAAGAGCGATTATAAAAGCGATTCTGCCATTTAGAGAGACGCTGTATAGACAATTGTAAAATTCTTTGATGGACTTGTGTATCTTTGAGTAGAGTTTGAATAAATCTTTGAGCAGAAATAGTTAAAAGTTTTACATCAGATAAACTCACTACACTAGTTGCTGGTGGTGAATCATCAAATATCGCCATTTCGCCGAAAAAGTCACCTTTACCTAGAATCTCTTGAGTAATTTGTTTTTCTTCCACTTGCCTTTGGATTTTTACCCATCCTGAGACAATTAAGTAAAAGGCTTTCCCCCAACTATCTTCACTCAAAATTATTGAATCTTTGACATATTCTTCCTCTGTCACGATTGAACTCAACCATTCCATCGTTTCAGGAGTAGCAGTATTAAACAAAGGGAAAAGCTCGTTAAAAGCGTGAGTCTCCATGAATTAAATAATAGACGACTTAATTGTCTATAACCACAATATTAAATTTAATGGTGTTTGGGGTTAATCTTATCATAGATCTTAGGTAAAAGTCTGTTATTTTTTAAATTATATAGCGTTACCTGCCGGGAATAAGGAATGGGCGAATGTAGAATGGACATCGTACTCATTTTTTTCAGTATTTATACTTAAAATGCTCTAAAGGATAGCTTGGTAAGCTCACATCTTCCACCAGTACATAAGTTCTGGTGCAAGATATGAGTCAACCAGGGGTGATAGTACAACTGAAACAATGTATTGTCATAAATTAAACGGACTTAATATTATCAGGAAATCCTGACATTTTCTGGTGCGTTACGGGCTTCGCACGCTTCACACCCTACTCCTATTGGCTCATTGCTATAGCTAGTAGGTTGGGCCCTTGGCCACGAAACCCAACATTCCCCTAAGTTATGTGTTGGGTTGCTACAGGCTATAAGCGATCGCCATAATAATTATCTTAAATTCTTTTTAACTCATTATACCATTATCTGTTAGCTATATGTGTTGGGTTGCACTACGTTTAACCCAACCTACAGGCTATAAGCGATCGCCATAATAATTATCTTAAATTCTTTTTAACTCATTATACCATTATCTGTTAGCTATATGTGTTGGGTTGCACTACGTTTAACCCAACCTACAGGCTATAAGCGATCGCCATAATAATTATCTTAAATTCTTTTTAACTCATTATACCATTATCTGTTAGCTATATGTGTTGGGTTGCACTACGTTTAACCCAACCTACAGGCTATAAGCGATCGCCATAATAATTATCTTAAATTCTTTTTAACTCATTATACCATTATCTGTTAGCTATATGTGTTGGGTTGCACTACGTTTAACCCAACCTACAGGCTACAGGCTTCTTACTCATTACTCATTACTTCAAGACTTCAAAACTCATTACTCATTACTCAACCACCACCAGTAACTTTGGGTAAAGATGCTTTGGTGTGAGCCGAAGCTCCCTGATAATAAAAATCCTCCCCATCAATAACTGATAGGGAGGAGGTAAAATAATCAGCAAAATTGAATTAAATTAGCGATCTACTGACCCCATAATTACATCAATACTGCCAAGTATAGCCATAATGTCGGCTACTTTTACACCTTTGAGGAGATGGGGCAAGACTTGTAAATTATTAAAGTCAGGGGGACGAATTTTCCAACGCCACGGGAAAACATTATCATTACCGACGATAAAGATACCTAACTCACCCTTACCGCTTTCCATGCGAACATAATGTTCTCCTTCAGGAATTTTAAAAGTTGGAGCTACTTTTTTAGCGATATATTGATATTCAAAGTCATTCCATTGGGACTTTTTACCCTCAGCTAGGCGTTTTGCCTCTAAATTCTCGTAAGGACCACCAGGGATACCTTTTAAAGCTTGTCTAATGATTTTAGTAGACTCGCGCATTTCCCGAATCCGAATCAAATAACGAGCAAAACAGTCGCCTTCAGTTTCCCATTGGACATCCCAATCAAAATCGTCATAACATTCGTAGCTGTCTACTTTACGTAAATCCCATTTAACGCCAGAACCCCTTAACATGGGACCGCTAAGACCCCAGTTAATAGCCTCATCGCGAGTGATAGTACCAATACCTTCCACACGGCGACGGAAGATGGGATTGTTGGTGATTAATTTTTCGTACTCATCTACCTTGGGGTCAAAATAATCGCAAAAATCTTCACACTTATCAATCCAACCGTAGGGAAGGTCAACGGCAACACCGCCGATGCGGAAATAGTTATTATTTATCAACCGCATTCCGGTAGCTGCTTCCCAGAGGTCGTAAATCATTTCCCTTTCGCGGAAGATGTAGAAAAAGGGAGTTTGAGCGCCTACATCAGCTAAAAAGGGACCAAGCCAGAGTAAGTGGTTAGCAATACGGTTTAGCTCCAGCATGATTACGCGAATATATTGGGCACGTTTAGGTACTTCAATATCTGCTAGTTTTTCGGGAGCATTAACGGTAATTGCTTCGTTAAACATACCCGCCGCGTAGTCCCAACGGCTAACGTAGGGAACATACATAACATTGGTGCGGTTTTCGGCAATTTTTTCCATCCCTCGGTGGAGATAACCGATAACAGGTTCACAATCTATTACATCTTCTCCGTCAAGGGTGACGATTAAACGTAATACACCGTGCATTGAGGGGTGGTGGGGACCCATGTTAAGAACCATGGGTTCTGTTCTTGTTTCAATTCTTGCCATAAAGCAAAAAACTCTTTTGTATTAGTTTATATGTGAGGGACAAATTGTTCTTTTTCAGGTACTTTAGTGTATTCTGAGACAATTTGACGGAACTCTTCACCGTCTATGGTTTCTTTTTCAATCAATAAGTCTACTAGGCGATCAATGACTTCACGATTATCGCGAATAATTTGTCTAGCTAGTTCGTGTCCTTGTTCAATCATAGCGCGGACTTGTTGATCAATGCGAGCAGCTACTTCTTCGGAGTATTCAGCTCGATTCATAAACCCGCCACCTAGGAAGACTTCGCCTCCTTGGCTTTCTAGAGATAGAGGTCCTAAATCGCTCATCCCCAGACGAGTTACCATTTGTCTAACTAAACCAGTAACTTGCTGCAAGTCTCCTCCCGCACCTGTAGTAACTTCGTCATAACCAAAAATTTCTTCTTCGGCGGCTCTGCCTCCTAGGGTTCCAGCGATGCGAGCCATGAGTTCGGCTTTGGTGGTTAGTCCCTGTTCTTCGTTGGGGGTAAACCAGGTTAGACCTTGGGCTTGTCCTCGGGGTATCAAGGTTACTTTTTGTACGGGATCGTGGTCTTTAACTAGAGTCCCGACGATCGCGTGACCTACTTCGTGATAAGCGATTAAACGTTTACTCTTACTATCTACTAGGGGAGTCCCTTCCATTCCTGCTATCACTCTATCTATAGCATCATCTATTTCAAGCATAGTCATCGCTTCTTTACGACGACGGGCGGTTAAAATAGCGCCTTCGTTGAGTAGGTTAGCTAAATCAGCTCCCGTAAACCCAGGTGTGCGACGGGCAATTGCTTCTATGGATACAGATGGGTCTATTTTTTTGTTACGGGCATGTACTTCTAGAATTTTTATTCGGCCTTTGATATCTGGGCTATCTACTACTACTTGACGGTCAAAGCGTCCGGGACGTAATAAAGCGGTATCTAGTACATCTGGTCGGTTAGTAGCCGCGATGATAATGATTCCGGTATTGCCTTCAAAACCGTCCATCTCTGTTAGTAGTTGGTTTAGGGTTTGTTCCCGTTCATCATTTCCTCCGCCAATCCCTGCACCCCGTTGGCGTCCTACTGCGTCTATTTCGTCTATAAATATTAAACAGGGAGCATTTTCCTTCGCTTTTTTAAATAAGTCTCTGACTCTTGAAGCCCCTACACCTACAAACATCTCTACAAATTCTGAACCAGAGATACTAAAAAATGGAACTCCTGCTTCTCCGGCGATCGCTTTTGCTAGTAAAGTTTTACCTGTTCCGGGAGGTCCTACTAATAGTACTCCTTTGGGTATTCTTGCCCCTACTGCGGTAAATCGTTCAGGCTGTTTCAAGAATGTCACTACTTCTTCTAATTCTTCTTTGGCTTCATCTACACCCGCTACGTCTCCAAACATTACTCCTGTTTTTGCTTCCATTTGAAAACGAGCCCGAGATTTCCCAAAATTCATGGCTTGACCTGGTCCACCTGGCATATTATTAGATCTGCGGAACAGAAAAAATAAGGCCCCAATTAGCAATACTGGGAAGATCAAGTTACCGAGAACTCCCCATACTGCTCCTTCGCTTCTCATTGGGTGTGATTCAATGCTTACATTTGCACTTCTTAATTTACTAATCAACTCAGGAGAGTTGCCTGGTAAATCTACTCTCAAACGTTGTTGGCGATTGTCTAATTGTGGATCTACTGCTTCCACAATTGCTGTTCTGCCTCCTTCATAGAGGTCTACACTTTTTACTCTACCCGTTTCTAAATATTCTACAAAGCGTCCGTAGGTCATTCTCGCATTCGCTGTGTTACTTCCTAGGTCTACAGCATTATTACTAAATGCTCCCTGCCACAGGAAAAATCCGATTACTAGGACTGGCAATGTCCACAGTATTATAGTTCTCCAAGAAATTTTCATTTTGTTATTCTTCTTTTATTCCATGAATTTATTTACTACCAAAAGGTTAGTTATTACCTTATTTTTTTGATTTTGTCAAGGCTATTAACACTTTATCAGCAAAAGTTTTAGTTTCTGTTACTAAATTTAACGTAATTCTCATCTTTCTCGCAACTTTTCTGAAAATATAGGAGGGAATATAAAGGGTATGATGACTCAGAAAGCCTTTCACCATTATCATTTAAGCATTTTTCTGTTAATATGTTAAGCTTGCTTGTTCTGACGGCGAGGTTGACTCGCATTGGCGCATTCATAACTGTTCAGTAGCTATAATAATGTTGGGTTTCGTGCCTCAACCCAACCTACTGTTCCTATGAATTATTACTATTATCGTGCAGACCTATCTTATCAACCTAATTCCCTTCAAAAATGCCCAAGTAAACCAGTGGAGTACACAAGCACGCTTATTACACTGGTTAACTTGTTTATGGTTATTAATTGGCCTGGTGACCCTGTGTTCTGCATCCTTTGCTGAAGCAGACTATCAATATCAAAACGGCTTATACTATTTGTTGCGTCAACTAGTTTGGTGCTATATAGGGGGTATTTGCTTTAATATTTTAGTTTGTACTCCAATTAAACAGATAACTAAGTTCGCTGTTTGGGGATTTTTCATGATGTTAGCCTTGATTTTTGCCACCCTAATACCAAATGTGGGTGTAAACATTAATGGCGCCACTCGTTGGCTGTCTCTAGGACCAGTTCTAATTCAGCCATCAGAATTAATTAAACCTTTTTTAATCGTACAGAGTGCTTTGTTATTTGGTCGTTGGCCGATGATTAATTGGGGACAACGCTTGGGTTGGTTGTTAATTTTTGCTTTCTTATTAGTAGCAATTTTAATGCAGCCTAATCTGAGTACCACGGCTTTGTGTGGAATGGCCTTGTGGCTAATGGCCCTAGGTTCTGGATTACCCTGGTCTTACTTAGCTGGTTCAGCTATAACTGGTTTAATGGCAGCAATTATTAGTACCACTATTCACGATTACCAAAGACGTCGGATAACCTCTTTTTTACAACCCTGGGCCGATTCCCAAGGCGATGGCTACCAACTGACTCAAAGTCTCATGGCCATTGGTTCTGGGGGAACATGGGGAGCAGGTTTAGGTTTGTCTCAACAGAAACTGTTTTATCTACCTATTCAATATACAGATTTTATTTTTGCCATATTCGCTGAAGAATTTGGTTTTGTCGGGTCTATATTACTATTAATATTATTGAGTAGTTATGGTTTTTTAGCTTTCAAAGTGGCTTCTAATTGCGATGACCAAGTTAAAAGCTTAATCGCTATAGGTGCGATGATTTTTTTGGTTGGTCAATCTCTTCTGAATATAGGGGTAGCAACAGGAGTTTTACCAACTACGGGTTTACCATTTCCTCTGTTTAGTTATGGTGGTAGTTCCATGATTTCTAGCTTATGTTTAGCTGCATTGTTAATTAGGGTAGCAAGGGAATCGAGTCAAGCTAAAATTATTCGTCTAAATTAGCCAGATAGTAATCAACATCCTTAGCTAATTTTAATAATTGTTTTTTGACAGATTCATGGGTATACTCATCATCGGGATGGGGAGGCTGACCTGGTTGTTGAAAATATGGGGTATCCCCACTAATTTGGCCCCATTGGAAATCTACTTGTCTGACTAACTCATAGTATAATTCTGGGTTATTGATAATTTTGAGAATAATTTGTTGAAGCGCTACTAAAGGCGATTCCATATTCTGACTAACAATAGCTTGTTCAGCTTTTACCCATCTTTGTAAAACAGCTTGAAGAGCGCCGTTAGCATCTTGAAGATACTTAGCAATAAAAGTATTGATTGCCGTCTGTGTCTGTATTAATTTAGGTACGGGAGAATCTCCTTTTAAAAAGTCTCCCCCTTCTCGACCAATTAACTCAGCCAAGGAAAATTTTCTTCCGGCCCGAATATCCTGTTGAATGTCCTGATTTTCTTGGTTTTCTGCTTCTTTTGACATAATTTAAAACTATAAGTTATTTACATCTAATCATATTTTATGGGGCATCAAGCCATTCTGAACTTAACTGTTGATAATTAAGCTGTTTAGCCCCGGGGTGACAACTTAAACAGCTTTGACTATTGACTTCTTCTGGTAATTCTACACGAGGGTGAAGAGCTTGAAAATAACGAGATTGTCTTACCCAACTAGGTTGTATTTCTTGAGGACGCAAGGGACGAGAAAAAGCTTGTACATATTGCCAAATAACCACTTGAGAAATTCTGACTAAAGTTTCTACTTGAGTGCCATAGTGTTGTTGGGGATTTTCTAAAATTTCTTCCCAAGTTTCCGTAGGTAAAACCTCAGGAGGAATAGGTACATGACAACTAGCACAATGTTCTAAGTAAAGTTTTTGGCCAGTTACCAGGGTTTCTTGAGGCGGTGAGGGGGCAACGGCTTGGGCAATAATCATCACTGCTAGACAATAACTAATGATTGGTGTAAAACTGAACATGGAATGAAGTAGTGAGATGGTAAGAATGCGTCTTCAGTTTAGCATTAAGTTCATCTTACTCGGTATTTTAAAGCCGGGACATGCGAGTAAACCCCTGGCGCGGTTACAATGTTTATAGGCATTGTCAACTAGCCTACAATAACTCTTGCAATAGAACGACGTGCATTGTGAAAGAAAGTTCTGATATTTCTCCTTCAATTAATATTGAAAAACTGTTCCCCTTTACTTTAGATGATTTTCAACTCCAGGCGATCGCTGCCCTCGACGCTGGTGACTCTGTAGTTGTGTGTGCTCCAACTGGTTCTGGTAAAACTTTAATTGGTGAGTATGCCATTTATCGCGCCCTAGCCAAAGGTAAGAGGGTATTTTACACAACTCCTCTCAAAGCCTTGTCTAATCAAAAATTCCGTGATTTTCAGAGATTATTCCGTAATTATGGGCAAGTAGGACTAATTACGGGAGATATTATTATCAATCCCGAGGCGGCAGTAATAGTTATGACTACCGAAATTTTTCGGAATATGCTCTACGAAACTCCCATTGGAGACGTGGGAACATCCTTAGAGAATTTAGAATCAGTAATATTAGACGAATGCCACTATATTAGTGAGCCAAATCGAGGCACAGTGTGGGAGGAGTCAATTATTTATTGTTCTACAAGTATTCAATTAGTGGCCCTTTCAGCAACAATAGGTAATCCAGAACAATTAACAGACTGGATTAATCAGGCACGTCAGCGTCAACAATCCGAGGATAAACACAAATGTAGACTAATTAACTCTAACTTTCGTCCTGTCCCCTTGAAATATTATTTCAGCAGCAAAAAGGGTCTGTTTCCCCTACTAAACTCCAAAGGAACTGACATTAATAGTAAACTAAAAGAGAAAAAACAGCGAGGCAGATCTTCAAAAAGAATCAACAAAGAAGATTGTCCCACGGTGCCTCAAATTATCAATCAGTTAATCGATAGAGACTTATTACCAGCAATTTACATAATTTTTAGCCGCAAAGGTTGTGAACAAGCAATTAAAACTCTAAGAAATTTCAATCTAGTTACTCCAGAGGAAACTAGACAAATCTACTTATTACTATTGCAATTCTTTTTAGAGTCAAACTCACAATTACAATTGCAGTTGTGGGAAACTTTTTCAGGAAACCCGGAATTACAAACAAAACTACTCAGTTTTTTGGCTAAAAACCCCAATTCAGCCATACAATTATGGGAATTTCTAGAAAGTAATCCGCAACTAATCAGAGAAATATTAGTCTTTTTAGCCAAAAACTCTAGAGTAGCGAGAGAAGAACAATTAGAGCCGTTATTAAGAGGAATTGCTAGTCATCATGCCGGGTTATTACCTCCGTGGAAAGAATTAGTAGAAAAACTCTTTGAATTAGGCTTAATCAAAGTAGTATTTGCTACAGCAACTCTAGCGGTAGGTATTAATATGCCAGCTAGAACTACAGTACTCTCAGCATTGAGTAAACGTACAGAAGGGGGACATAGTATGCTAACTCCCTCAGAATTTTTACAAATTGCCGGAAGAGCAGGACGCCGAGGAAAAGATAAAATAGGGAATGTGGTGACTGTAGAAACTCCTTTTGAGGGGGCACAAAATGCAGCTAAACTAGCTACAGCAGAGCCAGAACCACTACAAAGCTGGTTTACCCCTTCCTATGGGATGGTGTTAAACCTATTGCAAAAACATAAATTATCAGAGGTAAAAGATTTATTAGAGCGAAGTTTTGCTGAATATTTAGCTCAGATCAAGTTAGCTCCCTCCAAGCAAAAAATTACCGAATTAACAACTAGTCTAGCAAAATTAGATATAGAACTAGCAGAATTAGAAAGAGGGGGTATAGGGGTAAAAGAGATAGAAAGTTATCAAAAACTAAAAGAACATCTCAAAGAAGAACATCGTCTTTTAGAAATACTCCGGCAACAAGCTCAAACAGAACGTAAAAAAGAAATTGCCTCAGAACTATTTAATCTAGAAGTGGGAAATATTGTAGCCCTAAAGGGAAAAAATATAACTGTTGCCTCTCCTCTAAATGCTGTGTTAGTAGTAAAAATACCCGGACCAGGTAAAGCGCCCTTACTAGTTTGTTTAGGGGCAGATAATTACTGGTATGTAGCAACTAATTCTGATGTGGCAGATATTAATCCAGCTATTCTACCTCTAGAAAAAATCTCTCAATTAGCTCTACCAAATTTAGAACTAATGAAACCAGGACGAGGTCCTAAGGGAGATACCCTCTCAGAAATTGTGATTGAGCAAATGTTGGCGGAAATAGTGCCGATGAGTGTACCATCAGAAATACAAGAGCAACAAAAGCAAGTAGATAAAGTACAAGCACAAATAGATACTCATCCTCTAGAATCCCAGAAAAATGTCAGCCAAATAATTAAACATCATAAACAACGTTCGAGGCTAAGGGAAGACTTAAGTCAAATACAGGAGAAATACCGCAAAAATAAAAGTAATAGTTCTTATTACTGGCGGGATTTCCTAATTTTAGTGGAGATTCTCCAAGAGTTTCAAGCTTTGGATAAATTAGAAATTACTACCTTAGGAGAAGTAGTCGCCTTAATTAGAGGGGAGAATGAACTGTGGTTAGCGTTAGCACTGACATCAGGAGTGTTTGAAGATTTAAAACCAGCTCAATTTGCCGCGGCGGTTAGTGCTTTGATTACAGAACCACCTCGTCCAGATGTTTGGGTTGATTGTCCTCCATCGCCCGAGATTTTACAAGTCTTAGGTTTTCTCAAACCCTATAAAGAATTATCCCCTGGTATGAATCTTAGAGAACTACGCAGGCAAATAAACCAAGTTCAAAAACATCACGAGGATAAGTTGACTAAATTACCTCCAGTATTGTTAGAAAGTAAGTTAATCCCTATAGTGGAACAATGGGCTTTAGGATTAGAATGGCTAGAGTTATGCGAATTAACTAGTTTAGATGAGGGGGATATAGTCAGACTACTACGCCGAACCACAGACATACTGTTACAAATACCGCAAATACCAGGAGTAAGTAGTAATCTGCGCAGAAATGCCCAAGAGGCGATTCCCCTCCTCAGACGCTTTCCTATTTAGAACTTTGTCATAAACTTATCAAATTAAGTCATTTTCAGGCTAGATTGATAATTGAAATTAAATCAACAAACAAATCAAAAAATGATCAACAAAATCACTAAGCAGATATCTCAACTGATAGGGATAGCTTCGATACTATTACCCTTGACTGTGTCTACGGACCCGGGTATGGCTTTAATGGAGGAGAAATTAGGGGTAGTGAGAAGTCCTGAGAACGAAAGATCCTGGCCTGAAATCCAAACTCGTTTAACCTTGATGGATATAGACTACTGTATCCTAGATGCTGGTAGATGGACAAGCCAAGCTGACTTAGATAATGTCAAAGTTCTTTTACTACCAAATGTAGCTAAAATGAACGCAGCTCAAACCTTTGCCCTGGAACGTTGGATGTTACAAGGAGGTAAAGTAATTGTAACTGGACCCACAGGAAATTTGTCGCGACCGGAAATCCGTTCTCAATTAAGATTGTTGTTTGGCGCCTACTGGGGTTATCCTCTCTCTTCAGCATCTACTATTGAGCCACAACCAGAACAAACTTGGATAGGATACGAAGGTCTCAACGCTACTCTCAACGGCGCTGTATTAATTACTCAAGAGGCTATTCCTACTGAAACTGCGGCAGTTTGGTTAGCAGAAGAAACACCTCCTGCGGTAGTCTTTACTGATAGTTCTATTGTTTTCGGTTGGCGCTGGGGAGTAAATGCAGTTTCACAAGCTCAAACAGATATTGCTTGGTTAACAGCGGCTTTAAATTATTACGGAGAATTTATACCCATGGCTAGTTCTGGAGAACCAGAACCATGCAATCCACCCCAACCCAATGATGATTTAACTCTTCCTTCTTGGCAAAAGCAGAGCGAGAAAACTATGGGGTCATCTCCTATAGAAAGACAAGAGATTCAAAATATGAATCAAGAATTAGAGGGATTAATTAGCCGCTTTGAAATGACTCTAAATATGTCCTACGCCCTCAATCAAACCTCAGATTTATCCACAAGTCAAATCGTGGAAAATATTCTCGATACCAATCAATCAAACCAGTTTACTTTTGAAAGAACTAAATCCTATCAAGTATTGATAGAGGCAAAAAAAAAACATCAAACATTTCTCCAACTAATTAAAGCGGGAGAATATCAACAAGCTAAACATAACTGGTTTCAGACTCGTCGTTTACTTTTAGATAATTATCCAATTGAAAAACCTCTAGCTCAATCAGAAGTTAGAGCAATTTGGCTAGATCGTGGTACTATAGTTAAGGCTAAATCCCCAAAAGATCTAGCCAAAATTTTTGACCGCCTCTACTATGCTGGAATTAACACAGTTTTTTTTGAAACCCTCAATGCTAGTTACCCTATTTATCCCAGTAAAGTCGCACCAGAGCAAAATCCTTTAGTCAAAGGTTGGGATCCTCTCGCAACGGCAGTTAATCTGGCCCGGGAACGCAATATGGAGTTACACGCTTGGGTATGGGTATTTGCTGGTGCTAATCAAGTTCACAATGAAATTATTAATCAACCCACGGAATATTTAGGTCCTGTACTTTCAGCTAATCCTGATTGGTTAATGCTTAATAAACAGGGTCAATCATTTGACTATAGTTCTGAACAAAAAAAAGCTTTTTATGACCCAGCTAATCCAGAAGTAAAGCGCTATTTATTATCAATATTAAAAGAAATTAGTAATACTTATCAAGTAGATGGTATTCATCTAGATTATATTCGTTATCCTTTTCAAACACCTCAACTGAATCAATCTTTTGGATATAGTAAAACCTCTAGAGAACAATTTCAGGCTCTAACAGGTGTAGATCCCCTAAATTTAACTGTTAATGATCCTCTGTGGTCAGATTGGACGGATTTTCGCGTTAATCAGATTAATGATTTTATTTTTACTATTTCAACAGAACTTAAACAAGATAGACCAGAGTTGATTTTATCTACAGCAGTATTTCCTATGGATACAAAAACTAGAATTAATACTATTCAACAAGATTGGGAATATTGGGCTAATCAAGAATGGATTGATATGATTGTGTTGATGAGCTATGGCTTTAATACAGAACAGTTACAGTGGAACACCCAAAATATTATCGAAAATCCTCAACTTGACTCTACTCTAGTAGTTCCTGGGATTCAAATAGATTTATATGACCTTACTACTATTGATAAAGTACAACTTTTGCGTAATTTACCAACAGATGGCTATGCTCTTTTTGCCGCGGAAGATTTTCAAGTCACCCTAGAGAGAATATTTAGGCTTACCCAAGGTAATGTTAAGCAACCAATTCCCTATCGTCAGCCTTTTCAATCTCTAGCTCAACGCTACCAGAGTTTACAGCAAGAATGGAATTTTTTACTCAATAATCATCAAATCCTGATGTCTGATCTCGCTATGCAAGAATGGAGTGAAGAAATTGATACTTTAGCAATAGCTTTGAATGATCTTGCGAATCAACCTTCTCGCAGAAATGTCTTAACTGCTCAAATTCATCTTTCTTCTTTTCGGCGTAAATTTTCCTATCGCTTACGTCAACAGAGTGAAATCAATCCTAACCAAGTTAAAGCTTGGGAAAATCGCTTAACTAATCTTGATAGGTTGCTCAATTATGGAATCAGAAAAGCAAGATTATGAAGTCATATCAACTCAGACCAAAGCATCTTTACCTAATGTTACTGGTTGTGGTTGAGTAATGAGTTTTGAGTTTTGAGTTTTGAGTAATGAGTTTTGAAGTCTTGATTCGGAGCCTGTTGGCCAATTTCTGTACTTTTGTATTTGCGTGCTTTGATATGAGTATAATATTGATCGTCAAAACCTCACTGGAAAAAAAGTGCTTTAATTATGACTGAATTTATGGATTTTCTCAGACATAAGTATGCTTATGTAGCAATTGGAGAGTTTAAACCTGGTAAGTTTGCAGAAGCGCAAGAACTTTATGAGCGTGCCGTTTCTACCTATACTGATGGTTTCCAAGGGGCTTACCTCTTGCAAAAACCTGACACTGATGAAGGTATTGCTGTGATTATTTGGGAAAGAATGGAAGCGATGGATGAGAATCAAACAGAAGCTTATAAAAAAATCTTAGCAGAAATGAATCATTTATTTGCAAAACCCCCTATTACCTCTTTTTATGAGGTAAAGAGTGAAATAGCTCCGAAATCTTAAGATTATTTCTCCTGAAGCGGTGACACCTGCCTTCACTTCACCGCTGATTTGTCACCCCATATACTTTCTAGAGAGGGCGATCGCCTTGTTTGTCAGAAATGCGGGATTTACTCATTACTAATTAGGGGGGCTTGCTGAAGAAATCTAGAACTCATAGTGGAAAAAGATTTGAGCTAGTTTTATACTTAAAAAAGTGCCAAGTAGTAGGGGCGCTCATACTTGCGCCCTTCTCGCGCTCATACTTGCGCCCTTCTCGCGCTCATACTTGCGCCCTTCTCGCGCTCATACTTGCGCCCTTCTCGCGCTCATACTTGCGCCCTTCTCGCGCTCATACTTGCGCTCTTCTCGCGCTCATACTTGCGCTCTTCTCGCGCTCATACTTGCGCCCTTCTCGCG
>NZ_JALKVM010000005.1:0-4812 GCF_057440575.1 Johannesbaptistia floridana | reverse complement strand
ACCAATTTTTAAGCGTTGAGCATTAATTCTTTAACTCATTACTTCCTCACTTCAAGACTTCAAAACTCAACTACCACAAGTAACTTTGGATAAAGATGCAAGATCTGAGTAATAATAATTTATGAATTTTTGAGTAACCAAAGAAAAAAATGCACTCTTTTTAACATAAAACATTAGAAAACCTTGCACTTGCGGATGCAACTAGGTGCGAGGTTCCCTCGCCGAGGGAACGCGCACCTAGCATTGCCAGAAAAATTGGCTCAAACCTATATCCAGTCAAAGTTTTATATTTATTCAGCAAGCCGTAATTAATTATTCCAGTGTCTGGACTTTCCACACCTTAGCGGTACCATCTGCTGAAGCGGTAACAATCTGAGTGCCATCGTAGTTAAATTTGGCAGACAATACCCAGTGTTGATGACCTTCTAAGGTAGCTAAGAGTTTACCCTTGGTATTCCACACCCTAGCAGTTCCATCTGCTGAAGAGGTGACAATCTGGGTGCCATCGGGGCTAAATTCGGCATAACCTACCCTATCTTGATGACCTTCTAAGGTGACTAAGAGCTTACCCTGACTATCCCACAGCCTAGCGGTACCATCTGCTGAAGCGGTGACAATCTGGGTGCCATCGGGGCTAAATTTAGCAGAATATACCGTGCTTTGATCATGGTTGAGGGTAGCTATGAGTGTACCCTTAGTATCCCACACCATAACGGTTCCACCTTTTGAAGTGCTAAGAATCTGGGTGCCATCGGGGCTAAATTCGGCAATTAAACCAGGACGGGAGAGATCGCGAGGAACAATGAAGGTGTCGATGAGTTTACCCTGGCTATCCCACACCATGACGACTCCACGTCTTGCTGAAGAGGTAACAATCTGGGTGCTATCGAGGCTAAATTTGGCATAATCTACTGAGCCTTGATGATGACGGTCTAAGGTGGCTATGAGATTACCCTGACTATCCCACAGCCTAGCGGTTCCATCTCTTGAAGCGGTAATAATCTGAGTGCCATCGGGGCTAAATTCGGCATAATTTGCAAAGTCTTCTAAGGTGGCTATGAGGTTACCCTGGCTATCCCACAGCCTAACAGGATTATCTATTGGAGCGGTAACAATCTGGGTACCATCGGGGCTAAATTTGACATAATTTGTCAAGCCTTCTAAGGTGGCTATGAGATTACCCTGACTATCCCACAGCCTAGCGGTACCATCATCTGAAGCGGTAATAATTTGGGTGCCATCGGGGCTAAATTCGGCAAAATATACCCTTTTTTGATGACCTACTAAAGTGGCTGTTAGCTTAACCTGATTATCCAACAGTATGGCGGTATCATCATCTGACGCGGTAAGAGTCTGGGTACCATCAGAGCTAAATTCGGCATAATTTACCCTATCTTGATCACCGTTGAGAATTCTAACCTTTTTGGGTAAATTGTCATAGATGCTATTAATTGCCAGAATAGGACTTGCTTTAGGATAAAGTCCATGGCTTTGTTCCATGGTAAGTAATTGTCTTTCTATTTTAACTGCTGTTAATAATCCTTGTGTCTGGTGATGATTATCTAATTTATCCAAGGCTTTTACCTCTGAAGGTTCGAGTCTGATTAAGGTTTTTGCGGGTTTTAGGTTTTGAGAACTTTGAAAACCAATATCAAAAACTATCACAGCAATAATAAGAGCAATCTTAGTCATGATTAATAATTTTTTTAGTATTTATACTTAAAAAACAATTCTACATTACCCCTAGGCCAGTAACTTTGGATAAAGATGCAAGATCTGGGTTTAAGAGTAATTACACATTATATGATAGTGTGTGGTGAATGCTTGAGCCCCTAACAAGTTACAATTTTTAACAAAAATGCTCATGGGGTCAAGAGAACAAAAGTACTGAATACGCCTTTTTGGTCAACCAATTTTTAAGCGTTTAGCATTAATTCTCTAACTCCAAGACGTCAAGACTTCTTACTTCAAAACTCATTACTTCAAAACTTCAAAACTCACTATTCATCCACCAGTAACATTAGGTAAAGATGCGAGGGTCTGAGCTTTGGGCAGATCTCGAAGAGATCGCCATAAGCGAAAATCTCCGTTTACTCTAAACTCCAGTTTAAGGAAAGTATTGACATAATGTATTTACAAAAAGTAAAATTAAGGGATAGATCAAGCTAAAAAAATTTTAAAAGTTCATACATGAATAGATGAATCAAGAGTTCGAGTGGGATGAAGAAAAAAGCAAAATTAACCTTGAAAAACATGGAATTAGTTTTGATTTTGCTAAGTTATTGTTTTTTGAAGATTATCTCTGTCAGTATGATGATAGATTCGATTATGGTGAAGAGCGATTTCAAGCACTCGGAGAAGTTTACGGCATAGTTTTATTTGTTACTTACACTATTATTTATCAAGAAAAAATCAGATTAATTTCAGCGAGAAAAGCCACAAAAAAAGAAGTAAAAATATGGGAGGAGTACTATTATGAATAATTCATCAGAAAAATATCTACCTAATCAAGAAGAATTAAACAGAATTAGAAATATTAAAGAAGAAAATATTGATTTATCTGATGCACCAGAAACCGATGCTCAGTTTTGGCAATCAGCTAAATTTATTCAAAATAAACCAAGAAACAAGAAAATGGTTTCCATGAGATATGATCAAGATTTATTAGAATGGCTTAAAAGTGAGGCAGATAAAAGAGGGATCGGCTATCAAGTTTTTATTCATTCAATTCTTGAGTCTTATCGCCATCATTTGTCCTAATTTTGATAGAAAAAAGGGTCGTGCATCAAATATAGCAATGAGCAAATAGATGTTTACAGTTATTATGAAAAGCCCCCCTTGTTTGCGGGGGGTTGGGGGGAAAAGTTTATCTAAATATTGTTAACACTACAACGCTCATTGCTATAACTGGGTTCTGTTGCCAAAAAAATAAGCGACACTATTAGTGGAGGTATTTTCCTCACACCAAAGCATCTATACCTAATGTTACTGGTTGTTGTTGAGTAATGAGTTTTGAAGTAATGAGTAATGAGTAATATCAAGTTCGGGTGAATACTTACAATAAAAATGAGGTGAGGCAGGAGGCACCGAGGCAGGAGGCTCCGAGGAAAGGAAGAAGGTATGAAGGTAGAACTTTATCATAACTAATTAGGGCTTGCTGAATAAATCCAGAAGTCAAAGCAGATAAGGGTTTTGAGCTTTTTTTCTGCCTTTAAGTGCAAGGTTATCACATTTAATTGCTCAAAACCCTTGCACTTTTGCCAGCGATCGCCGTCAGATTTAGAAAATTAGAGACTGAAACTACCACTAAGTAAGCTGTGTAGCCTCCAGAATCACTCGCTTCAACTTTTTCAGCAAGCCCTAATTAAACGGACATGATATAAGAAGCAATGAGTAATGAGTTTTGGAGTCTTGAAGTAATGAGTTAAAGAATTGATCCTAACCTATTAAAAATTGATTCTCGCCTGTTGACCAATTTCTGTACTCTTGTTCTAGGGCGAGTAATCTGAGTTTTAGGTATTTGCATCAATATCTCATCATATAACTAATATTAAAAGATAAAGGTGTGCCTAAAAATTTAAAGTTTGGAGATGTCAACATCTCCTTGAGCCACAAACCAAGTATCCTTATTTTGGGGACTGATTGGTTCACTCAACACCACTAAATACTTGTCTCCTTTTGTTTCAGCCGATAGTAAATAATAAGTTTGGTTTTTGTTTACTTGATACCAAGTTATGCCATCTCCTTCAGGATCTTGTTTTTGTAAAACAGCTATATCCTCTTCATTAGATGTAAAGATAGCACCTTCGGCCTTAGAAACCCGTAATGTTTCTTTGATATTCCAACGTTGAGCAAAGCTATCTTTTAAATCTTCAGGAATTGCTTCGTGAATAAAAATTAGAGCTTCCTCTTGATGGGGATCTATAGATTTTGAGCCTTTATAGGAATGAGATAAATTTTTTAATTCAATGGCTGATTCTTGTGAATTTATGCCCGGCTGCCATCCCTTACGCCATTTCTCGGTAAATTGATCCATGATTGCTTTTCCATTATCGAGTTCTGATTCAATCTGGTTTTGCAACCATTGTAAAGAATATTGTTGGAGTTCCTGTTGTTTGGGAGTATTGTACTTGGCATAAGATGTAAAGGCATCTCTTAAGAAGCTGGGACTTAATCTTTTTGAAGTAGTCATGAAAAACGATCCTCTGATTGATTTTGAAGGTTTACAATTCAACTGCTGCTAATTTTTATTGGCAACAAGTAGATGGCATTTTTACCTTTCTAAATTTGAAGCTAAACTTTATCCAACAATCGAGATGAGGCGATATGTCAGATAAAAGAAAGAGAAAAGAATCCAAAAAAGAGCTTAATTTGATGAAGTTAAAGCTCTTAATAACCTAAACTTTAAGTTATAAAAAACAATCTTTCTATGTAAATCTCAGATCACAGCTTAAGAGATTGGAAATTCTGCAAGAGATTGCACAAATTCAAGATAGAGAAGCTTTTTTCTAAAATTCTGTCTAATTCTTTACACCCTAAGCATTACTGCATTACTGAGGAGCAAGAAATGTCAACTTTTTAGTGGTTCATTATTGCATTATGCTGTTAACGATAGCAATAATCTAGAAATCAAACAGCTAATTACAATACCAAAAACAAGATTATTTTTCACCGTACCTCACACCAAAGCATCAAAACCCAAATGTTACTGGTTGTGGTTGAGTTTTGAAGTAAGGAGTTTTGAAGTAAGGAGTTTTGAAGTAATGAGTTAAAGAATTAATGCGATCGCCCTTAAAAATTGGTTGACCAAAA
>NZ_JALKVM010000004.1:0-38384 GCF_057440575.1 Johannesbaptistia floridana | reverse complement strand
ATTTTGTTTAAGAAAATAATGTATAGCAATATACATTTAATTAGAAAATTAAGTAATTTTACTTAAAATTTCTCCCCCTCTCCCCTGCTCCCCTGCTCCCCCTCTCCCGGAGCTATACAAGGATTTCAGAGTTCCTTATAAAGCATAGAGTTTACAGGCAATAGTAAAGTATCTTCAATCTCCTGCCGAACTGCACGACTGACATAACAGTCGCTGTTGAGACAATCTATTAGCAACTTATTAGCGTCATAATACTCCTTCAAAAGTTGTATTTGGTTCTCATTGAATTCCCAGTTATGTCCAATGTTACGATAAGTTATCATTAGGGTTCTAAGTTTTTCTATCCAGGCTTTACCTTCAGCCCGCCACCATTGTTGATTCTTTTTCTCGTTTAATAGGGATTCTGAACGCTGATTTTTTAGTTCTTGTAGTTTTTGCTGAAATTCGCGGTCGAGGGTGAGGTCGAGGGCTCGGGTGAGGGTGAGGTCGAGGACTCGGTCGAGGGAGAGGTCGAGGGAGAGGTCGAGGGAGAGGGAGAAGTCGAAGGTGAGGGTGAGGGAGAGGTCGAGGGTGAGGGAGAAGTCGAGGTCGAGGGCTCGGTCGAGGGCTCGGGAGAGGTCGAGGTCGAGGGCTCGGGAGAGGGAGAGGGAGAGGGAGAGGGAGAGGGAGAGGGAGAGGGAGAAGTAGGGCAAGAAGTCGAGGTCGAGGTCGAGGGAGAGATAATAAGCTCTAATAGCAGCAAGTTTGTAAGTTGAGTTAACTGAACAAGATTTTTCCTGAACCCATGTGAGAAATTTCTGAATTTTTGTGTCGGTTGCTACTATATTATCAATTTGCTCTTTCATTGTTTTAAGTAAAGAATCAGCACTTCTAAGCATTTCAGTGGTCAACAAAAACACCTCTCGCCATCGCTTTTCTCTGATATGAGAAGTGAGAACCAGATCTAAGTCGTGCTTCCCTTCTAGTTGACAAGCTGTAAAGTATTCGTGAAAAGTTAAATGGCTGAAAGAGTAAACACCTCTTGCTCGTTCAACTAAAAGACCATGCTGTGCCTCTATAGATTTTAGAATAGCTTCACTATCTAATCTTCGGACTTCTGGGTCTGTCTCAGTGTCTGACAAGTTTTGGATATAATCCTCAATCAAGTTTTCTGCATCTTTTTGCTTAAAAAAATAGTTACCTGCCTCAAATGTTGTAAAAGCAAGCTGGCTCAATAAATCTTCTTTACGTCTAAGAGAAAGTGCCTTATAAACCTGTTGCCGTTGGATATTACGCTTCCCATCCCATTTTTTTAGCAATACATCTAGTGCTTCTTCGTAAAGTTCAGAGCGGTTATCGGGAAAGTCTGTTCGCTCTTCAAAGACCAGACATAATAAGGTTAGTAGTAAAGGATTTGTTGCCAATTCCTTAATACGGGGATTGTTTTTGAGTTTTTCTAAAAATGGCTCTATCTTCTCTGGTAACTTTTTTGCCGTAAACCAACGGGTGCTAAAGTCTTTAATTTGGTCGTCCTTGAAATCGGCAACTTCAACTTCTGTAAAACTTTGGAATGTAAATTCTTTGGCTGCAATTCGACAAGAGATAATAAACGCATTTTGATAAAAACGGTCAGAAAAAGCCTGGATTTCAGTTAACATTTCCTTAATGTTGTTGTCACTAACTTCATCAAGTCCATCTAACAATAGAAAACCACGACCACTGCTGAGTAGTGTTTCTGCTTTCTTCAGAGAGTCTTGAACACCCATCTCTCCAAACCACTCACTTATATAGGTAAGTAAATTAGGCTTTTTCTGTTTATCTCCAAATTCCTTGAGTGTGACAAATATAGGCACTCGGTGTTTCTGAAAAGTGCCCGTGCTGCATAACATTGCTAACCGTTTGAGAAAGGTAGTTTTCCCAGCACCTGGTTTACCTAACAGCATTAATTTTTCAAATTGCTTGACTACTTCTAAACCGGGCTGGCGTTTGGTGCGATAATCCGCGAAACCGAGGCGGTCAAAATCTTCTCTGGTGCAATCCTGCAATAATTCGGCTGAACCTAACCTTTTGCGTCCAGTTATGTTTTCCAAAATGTTGAGATCTGTATAGATTGTGTTCAAGTCAATAGGTTGTGTCATATCTAGGATACGCATTTCCCCACACTTATTCTCAATATAGGAGCTTAGTTTTTCCCGCACATATTCCACCAGTCCGTCAAGATTAAAGTCAGGGTCAAATTCTAATTCTTCTTTTTGTGCAATGTCTTCCCAGTTTAGGTCCAAAACTTTGCAGACTTTCATAAAATAATCGGAGTCAATGGAATTACCTTTTAAAAGACTGTTGATTGTTGGTCGGGTACAACCAACTTCACCAGCTAGGTAAGTTTGTCCCCCTTGCTTTTGCTTTATTTTCTTTTTGAGAATTTTTATGCCTTCTTCAGATGCCTTAATTGTGCTTCGACCCATACCTAATTTTGAATATTATTTTCTCGATTTTATCAAATGTAAAAGTGTTAGTTTTACACTTTTACAAAAACTTGAACATGAGAATTTACCATGACTTGGGGTTTTTTTGCGATTCTAGAAATAACAAACAAAAACCCAATTATTGAGAGGAAAAAATGAACAACAAAATGAAAATTACCCCCGCTTTCCAGCAAGTTTTCTTCACTGTCCTATTTCTGACACTTCTTTCTGGTGGGGTGTCTTACAGGATGGCTTCCAAAGAACACCTTTCTCCGCAGCAGACTCGCATTTTTGAAAATGCAATAGTTACCTGGCAAATAGGAGTAGGGGCAATTGTTGGTCTATTAGGTGGTAAAGCAACCAATTTATTGATCGTTGATAATGAAGAACCATCAGAATAGCTGTTTATGTACTATCATACACTTAAAGTAAATATTTTTCTGTACATAGCATCTAAATTTTGAGCACGGCGAATGACTCTATTACTATATGCTGGTAAATCAGCTAAAAGTCAAGAGGCAAGCTCTGAGTTTGACATAAATAATGATGGTGCGTTACATTTCATTAACGCACCCTACAAAATCAAGCACCTTCGCGCATTCTTTAAGTTGGGTTTCGTTACCTCAACCCAACCTACATGCTACTAATGGTTTCTCCTCGATAATACGTTCAGCTCGTAAGGCGATCGCCTAAAGTCTCTAAATCTAAATTACATCCTTTGATCTCTTCTTGGGAATAAGCTGAGTTAGACACAATTAGTAGGCAAGTTACTATACTCATAGTAATATAGCTCCTAGCCGTTGGTAAAAGAGAATTTAAAATCTTGTTTATCTGGTTTTTGAGCAAAGTTTTCTTTACCACACTCTCATTCTAATTGGTAGCTATAGCAGTGCTCGTTGTAGTGTTAACTATATTTACATAAACTTTTCCCCCCAAACCCCCCTTATTAAGGGGGGCTTTTGATGATAACTGTAAACATCTATTTGCGAGCTTGCTATAATTCAGAAATATTAACTTTAGTAAAGTGCGAAATGGGAACTGTCAAGAGGCAAGATCTGAATTAGACATAAATAATGATGGTGCGTTACATTTCATTAACGCACCCTACAAAATCAAGCACCTTCGCGCATTCTTTAAGTTGGGTTTCGTTACCTCAACCCAACCTACATGCTACTAATGGTTTCTCCTCGATAATACGTTCAGCTCGTAAGGCGATCGCCTAAAGTCTCTAAATCTAAATTACATCCTTTGATCTCTTCTTGGGAATAAGCTGAGTTAGACACAATTAGTAGGCAAGTTACTATACTCATAGTAATATAGCTCCTAGCCCCAGATAAAAGACAGTTAATAGTTTTGTTTATATGATTTGAAGCCTTTTTGTGACAAATTATATTACTAAAATTATCACCCTTGTGCCGCACAATCACGCATCCACAGACGAATACCTTGGCCAACTGCTGTATAATTACTATCCCGTGGTGGTGAAGGAGGTTGATTAGTGTCGCTACCACCGAAACTGGAAACCAATCTTAACATCTGCCATCCTTGATTGGTTTTAGCGAGAAATAACCGATGATAATTTTGAATTTCTACAGGTTGTTTATCTCTATATATACGTTCTAGGGTAGTAAAAAATAGTTGTGTAGGTTGGTCTTCTATCACTCTAGTATATTGACGCTGGGGTAAAGGTAGAGGCTGAAAATCTGGTTGACTAGCGGCGATAATATAGCGAATTTGCCAATCAGAACGATCTAAATTTTGAGCACGGCGAATTACTCTATTACTATATGCTGGTAAATCAGCTAAAAGGCGATCGCCTAAAGTCTCTAAATCTAAATTACATCCTTTGATCTCTTCTTGGGAATAAGCTGAGTTAGACACAATTAGTAGGCAAGTTACTATACTCATAGTAATATAGCTCCTAGCCGTTGGTAAAAGAGAATTTAAAATCTTGTTTATCTGGTTTTTGAGCAAAGTTTTCTTTACCACAATCTCATTCTAATTGATAGCTAATTCAGAAATATTAACATTAGTAGAGTGGGAAATGGGAAATGTAAAGAGGCAAGATCTGAGTTTGACTTAAATAATGATGGTGCGTTACAGGGGTATTTTTTCTTTTATTTTCTAATTGAAATATAATTAATTCACAAAAAGGAAAAAATCTTTTAACTTAGAACATAGGGTTGAATTAGGACATCAGCAGAAATCCCTAAATGTTTATGTAACGTTCTAATGGTTTCCAAAGTTAAAGCCTGCTTCCGTTCTAAGATATTTTTAACCGTTTCCTGACTACCTAAAAACTCATGCAAATCTTCAGAGGATAAACCCCTAGACTCTAAATGATAAATAATAGCACTAATGGGGTCAGGAGCTTCTATAGGATGATGTTTTTGCTCGTAAACTTCCACTAAAGTAGTTAAGATTTCTAAACGGTCAGATTCTGGACTATGGGGCGGAGCATCAAAAATTCTTTCAATTTCATCTAGTGCCTCGTGATAATCTGTCTCTGTTTTTAGTGGTCGTAATTTCATTATTCTCTCCTTAGATTTTAGTAGCGTCTATTTTGTCATACTCTGTATGAGTACCGACAAAACGAATGAAGACAATACCTAAATCATAGCGAATATGAACAATCAAACGATAATCATTGCCTTTGATGTTAAATACTACTCGATTATTAGCTAGAATGCTGGCATTACGGTAAATATTTTTAATATCATTGGGATTTCTCCAATTCGCACGACTAGCGTCATTAAACCATGCTTTCAGTGCTGATTCTGCTACAGGGTGTTTTTGCCAGTATTGTCTTAAAGTACTTTTGGCTATGATTCTCATGTCTTAAATTTTTCAGAACGATCTAAATTTTGAGCACGGCGAATGACTCTATTACTATATGCTGGTAAATCAGCTAAAAGGCGATCGCCCTTTTGAGTAATGAGTTTTGAAGTAATAAGTAATGAGTAAATACAGTGACCAAGGGCCCAACCTACAGGTTACTGACATAATTTGGTGCGTTACGGGCTTCGCCCTAACACACCCTACAACTACAACTACTTTTATAGTATAAAATAATAAATAAGTAAATAAACACCACTAAACTACTAATATAATGTTGGGTTATCTCCCCAATACCGCGTAGGTTTTGCCCAAATCCCCTGTTGAGACTGCAAGGGAGCGGGGAGCAGGGGGCGGGGGAGAAGGCCGAAAATCCCTCTGTTGAAGCTCCGGTCTCCCTGCTCCTCTGCTTGCCTCAAAGAAAAGTCAAAATCCAAAACCTACGCAGTATTGGTTATCTCCCTGCCCAACCTACAGGCTACTGGCTACCTTCAAAACTCATTACTTATTACTTCAAAACTCATTACTCATCTAGCGGTGCGTTACGGGCTTCGCCCTAACACACCCTACAACTACAACTACTTTTATAGTATAAAATAATAAATAAGTAAATAAACACCACTAAACTACTAATATAATGTTGGGTTATCTCCCTGCCCAACCTACAGGCTACTGGCTTCTTACTCATTACTCATTACTTATTACTTCAAAACTCATCTAGCGGTGCGTTACGGGCTTCGCACGCTTCACACCCTACTCATACTTTTTTATAGAGGATATTTAATAACCGGATGCGCGTATAATACTCCCGGAGCTCCCCTGCTCCCGGAGCTCCCATGCTCCCTTGCTACATAAGGGTTTCATGAGGTCCTGATCAAAGATAGTTTTAATTGGTGGTTAATTCAGCTTTGAGATTTTCCCAAGCCTGGAGGGGATTAGAAACCGCCGTCAAAGGGCGACCAATTACTAAATAATCGGCGCCTGCCGCCAAAGCTTCTTGGGGAGTCATAGTTCTACTTTGGTCGTCTTTTCCATGGATTTTTTGGTAGTAATTCGGTCTTATTCCGGGACAAACTAGTAAGAAATCTTTACCACAAACTTCTCTCAGTTGGGATACTTCTTGGGGAGAACAGACCACCCCATTTAATCCTGATTCTTGAGCTAACAAAGCCATTTTTAAGACATATTCAGACAATTCTAAAGGAATATGTAAATCAAAGGCTAATTCTCGTGGATTTAAGCTAGTTAACAAGGTAATTCCTAATAACTTAGTTGAACAAGAGTTACCATCTATTCCTTGTTTAGCTGCCTGTAAAGCTTGTTTACCACCTGCTATATGTAGAGTTAATAAATCTACTTGATAGGTTTGGGCAGCGCGACAGGCACCTAAAATCGTATTAGGGATATCATGGAGTTTGAGATCTAAAAAAATGCGTTTGTTTCTTTCTTTGAGCTTTTCTAAGATAATAGGTCCAGTACTAATAAATAATTCCAAGCCTACCTTCCAGAAAGTAACCTCCGGCAAAGTTTCTACTAAAGCGATCGCCTGTTCCAAACTAGACACATCCAGGGGAACAATTATCTTCTCTTTCATGTTATGTTATTTAACTAAGCGTACAAATTTCTTTTTGCCTAACTGTAAGACGCGGTTTTCCAACGAATCGGGACTAGCAAAACTAAGATCAACATCAACAACGCGATCGCCGTCTAATTTTACTCCTCCCCCTTGGATTTGTCTTCTCCCTTCACCACTACTTTTACACAACCCAGTCGCACTTAACAAGTAAAATAACTTAACAGGAAACTCCACCTCTGTTAGAGAATATTCCGGTATAGAATCACTCTTCGAGGTTCCTCCCGCAGAAACAAGTTCTATAGCTGCTTTTTGAGCCTCTTTTGCCGCTTCTACGTCATGAAATTGACTAACAATTTCTAATCCTAATTGTTTTTGACATTCCCGAGGATTTTCTGGCAACTCATCTAAACTCAAATCCGTCAGCAGTTCAAAATAATCCTTCAATAAATCATCGGGGATTTTCTCCAATTTAGAATACATAGACAAAGCATCTTCTCGCAAAGCCACATAATTATTGAGAGACTTAGACATTTTTTGCGTGCCATCTGTGCCGATTAGAATAGGCATTAGGAGGCCAAATTGGGGATTTTTACCAAAATGACGTTGTAAATCTCTCCCCACAGCAATATTAAACTTTTGATCAGTTCCACCTATTTCTACATCAGCTTCCACCATCACGGAATCATAACCCTGCATCAAGGGGTAGAGAAACTCATGTAAATAAATAGGATTTTCCTGTTGATAACGTAAAGCAAAACCTTCTTTGGCCAGCATTTGACCTACAGTCATAGTCGCCAAAAGTTCTAAAATTTCAGCTAAATCGAGTTTTTCCAGCCATTCGGAATTGTAGCGAATTTCCAAACGTCCTGGGGTATCAAAATCTAAGATTGGTTTTAATTGGTCTAAATAGTCTTTAGCATTTTCCTGAACTTGTTCTCTACTTAATTGAGAACGTACTTCTGATTTACCCGTAGGGTCTCCAATTCTAGCGGTAAAATCACCAATAATTAGAACTGCTGTATGACCTGCATCTTGAAAGGCGCGTAATTTACGAAAAGGAATACTATGTCCCAAGTGAAGTTGGGCGCCTGTAGGGTCTATACCCAGTTTAATTCTTAAGGGGCGATCGCTCTTCGTTAAAACCTTTACTAAATTTTCCTCTGGTTGATCGGGAAAAATTTCACTAGTTCCCCGATTTAACCAATCCCAATTGATGTTTTTTTGTTGCATTAGTTATAAGTTAGCGAGCATAGCAGTGTACAATATTTGTTTATTACCTATTCGAGTAAGGTTGGTGAATTGCCTTTTTATTTTACCCGGATAATGTTATTTTTTGATAAAATTAGATACTGCTAAAACAGTAAATATGCCTGAAGCTAGTCAACTGTTTAGTCAAACTGAAATTTCCTGCTATACCTATGGTGTTGCTCATAGTCAGGAAGGTCTGTGTTTACTGATCAACTTTGGTTCCTATCGAGTTTTACTCGACTGTGGCCTAGCTGATCTTCAACCTCTCCTCGCCAATCACAACACTCCCGCCGATTGGGTGATTTGTAGTCATGCCCATAGCGACCATGCTAGAGGACTTTTAGAATTACACCAAAACTATCCCCATCTACCAATTTACACTAGTCACGTTACTAAAAAACTTTTACCTCTTAATTGGTTAAATCAAGAAGTTCCCCCAGACCTATGTCAAGGATTAGATTGGCGATCGCCTGTCAAACTCAATAAATACCTCAGTGTAGAATTATTTCCTGCGGGTCATCTTCCCGGCGCTGCTTCTATTTTACTTACCTATAACAGTTCCCAACGTCAGTATAAACTTCTTTACACAGGAGATTTTTGCCTCTCTAACCTGCAACTAGTCGAGGGTTTATCCCTAGATAGTCTCAGAAACACTTCTCCTGATGTACTAATTGTTGAAGGAAGCTATGGTACATCTCGTCATCCTCATCGCCGCCTCCAGGAAAAGCAATTAATGGAGAAAATCAAACAAGCCATTACTAACGGCCAAAGTGTTTTACTACCAGTTCCCATTTTGGGTGTAGGTCAAGAAATTTTAAAATTACTACGTTCTCATCATCAATTCACAGGACAAGACATAGATATATGGGTAGAACAGCCAATTGCCATAGCCTGTAACTACTATTTAGAAATATTGGCCAATTTACCTATGTCTGTGCAAAATTTCGCTAAAAATCAACCTCTTTTTTGGGATGAAAGAGTTCGTCCGCGCATGAGACCCTTAGAAACATCTTTGATCAATAAATTGGGAAGAGTTCCATCTATAGTAATGGCCCAATATAAAAGCGATTTAGCACAATATTGTCATTCTGGTAAATGGTTAATCTTATCTCAAGAACAACACCAATCAGAAAAATTAACCGAATTAGCCCAGAATCATAGAATCAAATTAGAAACTTACCTTTTAGCAGATCATAGCGATAGTCGCAATACAACTCAACTCATTCATAACCTACGCCCTCAACATTTAATCTTCGTACATGGTTCTCCCACTTATCTAGGGGATTTAACTAGCTTAGAAGAACTGCAAAACCGTTATCAATTACATTCTCCCGAGGCAAATCTCCTCCTAGAATTACCAATTGGTGAAAAATTTGTTCAACCAAACATACCCAATCAGAATCAATACGATGGCGAATTAAATGAATACAGTTCTTTTATCACCATAACCTTACCCCAGCATATCACTAACGACCCGCGTTGGAACAACTTCTCAGATACGGGAATTGTCGAAGCGCGTTGGCAAGGGGAAGAACTAGTGATTAAAGGAATTAGTCAAAAAGAATTATTAGCTCAAAATAGCGAATCGAAAAAAAGAGTAGATATAGACTGTTGCAATACCTGTCTTTATTACCAAGGACAGCGTTGTACTAATCAAGCTTCTCCTCTGTGTGGATTCAAAGTAACTCCAGAAGGTTGTTGTCCTGTTTTTGAAGCGATCCCAAATAACTCTTAAGTTTGTCAACTTTTACTAGATTTTGTCACAATAAAAAGAGAATGTTAACTTTTTTAGCGATAATTTAATTTATAGTTTACAAAGGAGATTTTACCCTCTGTGCTTCAACGTTTCCAGCAAAATTTAAAAAATGACTTGATTGCAGGTTTGTTAGTAGTAATTCCCCTAGCGACAACCATCTGGTTGAGTTTCACCATCGCTACTTGGGTAATTAACTTTTTAACTCGGATACCTAAACAGCTAAACCCCTTTGATACTCTTCATCCTATTTTAACTAACATCCTCAATTTTGTGGTAGGATTAGCTGTTCCCATGCTATTTATCCTGTTAATTGGTTTAATGGCTCGTAATATTGTGGGAAGATGGTTACTAGGAGTAGGAGAACAACTTCTTCAGGGAATACCTTTAGCCGGTTCTATTTACAAAACCCTCAAACAAATTTTAGAAACTTTATTTAAAGATTCTCAAAGTAAATTTCGCCGTGTAGTTATGTTAGAATATCCTCGTCAAGGAATTTGGTCTCTCGGTTTTGTTACTGGTTTAGTTAGCCCTAAACTGCAAAATCATCTAGACAAAACTATGCTCAGCGTCTTTATACCTACTACCCCCAATCCCACTTCGGGATGGTACGCTATCATACCAGAAGAAGAAGTAATTACTCTATCAATTTCTATCGAAGATGCCTTTAAAATCCTCATCTCAGGTGGAATAGTTAGTCCTGACTATATGAATTCTTCCCCCCTACCACCCCCTAAACTAACTCCCCAAGTAGCTGAGGAAAAACGAAATAATCAAATAACTCCAGAGTTAAGGGAAATAAGCAAAGAAGAAGTAGAAAAAACCTCAATTGAAATCAAATAAACAAATATGCCTAAATTACAACCACGTCGAATCGCCAGGGAAGTTGCTTTATTAAGCCTCAGTCAAATTAAAGGGAAAATCGAAAAAATCGAAAAAGAAGAACTAAACACTTTGTTAATAGGTGCAATTCGTACCCTAAGAAGTGAAGTAGATGAAGCGTTAGAAGCAGCATCCGCCGAAGTCCAAAGGGCAAACGACAAGTTATTACAAAGCGAAATTAGAGCTACGACTGAAGAAAGCACTAGGACCATGCTCAAAGAAGCTTTGGAATTAACTCAAATATCTATTAACCTCATCGGCGCTGCTGTAGAAATACCGGAATTTATTCAGCTATCTAATCACGTGGAAGTGCGTCAATACGCTATAGACATAATTACCACAGTCAAAAGACGGCAAAAAGAAATAAATTCAACTATTGAGGACGTATTAGAAGAATGGCAATTTAGCCGTATTCCTCAAATAGATCAAGATATCCTCCGTATCGCCGTAGCAGAAATATTATTTCTCGATATTCCTCATAAAGTAGCTATCAACGAAGCAGTAGAAATAGCTAAGCGCTACTCAGATAAGGAGGGATATCGTTTTATTAATGGTATACTCAGAAAAGTAGTTAATGAAATGGGAAAAACTCAAGCTATAGCGCTAAGGGGAGGAAACAGAGAACAGGGAACTCCAGAACGGGAATAGTTGAGAGAGTATTAAGTGTTAGGACTTTTATATGTAAAATATATGTCAAACACTATTTATTGTTTGTACTTCTATAACTATAACTAAATGTAGATGCTAAAAAGCGAAAAATTCATCTAACCTAGTTAAACTGGTAATTACTAAAAACTAAGTATTGTTACAAAATTATGTTTAATTGGTTCCGCCGCAAATCTAATAAGGATACAGAAAAAACTTCACAACCAGAAAGCCCAGAATCAGTGAAGCCAGAATCAGTGAAAGCTGAAGAATATCAAGAATGGGCAGAAAAAGCCTATCAAAATATTCAAGAAGATGCTCAACCAGCAACCCCAGAAACTGAAAACCAAAATGCTGAAGAAAATGAAGATATTGAATTTGACTCAGAGTTTCTCTGGTCAGCCCAAATATTAGCTAAACAGGGCCGCAAACCAGAAGAAGTAGATAGAGAAGAAATAAATTGGTTAAAACGCTTAAATCAAGGATTGGGAAAAACACGCCGGGGTTTAGTTAACCAAATAAAAGCAATCGCAGGTCAAGGACCACTTAATCAAAAAGCAGTAATAGAAATAGAAGATTTGCTACTACAGGCAGATGTCGGGTTAGAGGCAACAGACTATGTAATAGAAAAACTGCAAGAAAAAATCAAACAGGAATCTATAGCATCACAAGAGGCGATTTCTTATCTTAAGAGTATTATAAAGGAAATTTTAGACAAGCCATTAAAAGATAACCCCCAAGAAATATTAACACCTCAAAAAGAAAAACTAAATATATGGTTACTAACAGGAGTAAATGGCGCAGGCAAAACCACGACAATAGGGAAATTAGCTCACCTAGCTAAAAAATCAGAATATTCCTGTATGATTGCCGCCGCTGATACTTTTCGCGCTGCGGCTGTAGAACAAGTGAAAATTTGGGGAGAACGAAGTTCTACACCAGTGATTTCTAACCCAGGGAAAAATACAGACCCGGCGGCGGTAGTATTTGATGCTATAAAAGCTGCTCAAGCACGAAACACAGAACTACTCTTAGTAGATACAGCAGGACGCTTACAAAATAAACAAAATCTTATGGCAGAACTAGCTAAAATAAGGAGCATAGTTGATAAAAAAGCACCAGATGCTCAAGTAGAATCTCTATTAGTATTAGATTCCAGTCTGGGACAAAATAGCCTAGGTCAAGCAGAAGTGTTTGCTAAATCAGCTCAATTAACAGGAGTGATTTTAACAAAATTAGATGGCACAGCCAAAGGAGGAATAGCCATAGCGATCGCTCAACAACTAAATTTACCAATTCGTTTTATAGGTGTAGGAGAAGGAGTTAATGATTTACGTCCTTTTTCTAGCTACGAATTTGTAGAAGCCCTATTAGGTGAATAAGCAAAAAAAATTAACAAAAATTTAATATTAATTGATGACAAAATCGATTAAACTATTAACCTTAACTAAATTGAAATGATTTAGTTGTCTAGTTAATAGCTCGTAGATGCAACCAATACTAAATCTCATGACTGCGGCGCCTCTTCCTAGCCAGCCTGAAACTAATCAAACCGATAACCTTAGTGCTGCCACTGATTCAACACCAGTGATAGCCCTAAAAGAACTAGTGGGAAGATTATACAGGGAACAAAACAAAATTCAGAATTTATTGAGTTCTCTGGGTTTTGCCCTGCGTAGTTTTAATAATCTCAATCAATTTTTGGAATTAACCCCTCTAATGGCAGCAAGAGTAACTGATGCAGAAGGAGGAGCACTAATTCTATTTAATTCAAAAGGTCAAGTAAGTTTAGAACAATTACACTGTCAAAATAGTCAAAAAGGAGAACAAATAACTCAAAAACTCGAAAAGATAACTCGGACACTGAGTCTAGTTCCTAATTTAAATCAAGAAACAAAAACAATCTTGCCCTGTGCTGCGGCAGTAGACGAACACATAAAACAAGCATTAGGAACAGAAATACAAATTTGGGGAACACCAATACTCGTAAAAAATGCGGAAAAAGGAAGATTATATGTATTTACGAGTAATGCAGCATATAATTGGAATCCAACTAGAAGGAAATTACTACAGTTAGTGGCAGATCAAACAGCAGTGGCGATCGCCAATCATGAACTAAAAGTAGAACTGCGGACAAAAGAAAGACAAGACCGAGAACTAGAAATAGCCTCAGAAATTCAACTGCGACTTTTACCAAGAAAATGCCCGAAAATCAAAGGAACTCAAATTGCGGCCCGGTGTAAAACCGCCAGCAGAGTCGGAGGAGATTATTATGATTTTATCCCAGTTAATTATGATCAACTGACAGATAATGAACAGGCTACAGAAGCGTGGAGTATAGTAATCGGCGATGTTATGGGCAAAGGAGTTCCCGCAGGTCTAATTATGACCATGACTAGGGGTATGCTGCGAGCGGAAGTGCTAAATAGACATTCTCCTGCTAAAATTATGGAGCACCTGAATAGAGTTATGTATGCAGATTTAGAAAATTCACGTCGTTTCGTGACTCTATTTTACTCAGAATACGATCCCCAAACTCAAATTATTTCCTATACTAATGCAGCTCATCAACCACCACTGTTATGGCAAGCAGCCACAAATACAATTACCACCCTTGATACCAAAGGAATGTTAATCGGCTTGATGCCAGATTCAGAATATGAATATCGACAAACTCAATTAGGGCCAGAAGATACAATCATGTACTATACAGATGGCCTGACAGATGCAATCAATGCCTATGGAGAAAGATTTGACGAAGATAACCTCGTACGAGCCTTTGAATGGGCTTGTAAACATTTGTTAGACCCAGAAGAAATTTTGGACTATATATTGAAAAAAGTAAATGATTTTATCGGCGCCGAAAATAAAATAGTAGATGATATGACTTTAGTCATTATGCGAGTAAAATTAATTAAATAGATTTTGATAAGAGAGGATATAAAAAATGTTCCACTTGTTTAATTTAACCAATTTGATCGCCCAAGCAGTTGAAGACCCTGAAATACTAGAACAAATCCAAACTAATTTTAACTACTTTATTCAATCAGGTCAGGTTTGGGCCTTAGTGGTTGGTATAGTTTTAGGCTACCTATTTCGTTCCTTTACTTCTTTCTAATTATTACTGAACTAGAAAAAATAATAACCGTGACTAATCAAAAAACCTGGAGCGATCGCTTTGAAACAGCGTTGCACCCAATTATAGTTGAATTTAACGCCAGTATAAACTTCGACATCGAATTAATAGAATACGACCTAACAGGCTCTATCGCCCACGCCAAAATGTTAGCTCAAAATAAAATAATCACAGAAGAGGAAGCTTCAGAAATTGAAGCAGGTTTAGAACAAATTCGTCAAGAATACCGGAATGGGGAATTTAACCCAGGAATAGAGGCAGAAGATGTTCATTTTGCCGTAGAACGCCGTTTAACGGCAATAAAAGGGGATGTGGGGAAAAAACTACATACAGCCCGCTCACGGAATGACCAAGTAGGAACAGATATTCGTCTCTACCTACGAGAAGAAATAGACCAAATTCGGAGTCGGTTACGAGAATTCCAACGGGAACTAGTAAATCATGCAGAAAACCACGTAGAAACAATCATACCAGGTTATACTCACCTGCAAAGAGCACAACCAGTAAGTTTAGCTCATCATATGTTGGCTTATTTTCAAATGGCTCAAAGAGATTGGGAAAGACTAGGGGAAATACGAGTGAGAACAAATACTTCCCCTCTAGGGGCAGGGGCTTTAGCGGGAACAACTTTTCCCATAAATCGCCACCAAAGCGCCTCTATATTAAACTTTGAACGGGTTTATAATAACAGTCTCGATGCCGTAAGCGATCGCGATTTCGCCATAGAATTTCTCTGCGCGGCAAGTTTAATTATGGTACATCTCAGTCGTTTGAGCGAAGAAATGATACTTTGGGCTTCCCAAGAATTTGGTTTTATTCAGCTAAAAGATAGTTGTGCCACAGGCTCAAGTATTATGCCCCAAAAGAAAAATCCCGATGTGCCAGAATTAGTCCGCGGGAAATCTGGGAGAGTATTCGGTCATCTGCAAGCTATGTTAGTACTTATGAAAGGACTACCATTAGCCTATAATAAAGACCTTCAAGAAGATAAAGAAGCAATTTTTGATAGCGTCAAAACAGTAAAAGCCTGTTTACAAGCTATGACTATTCTTTTAGCAGAAGGCATAACTTTTAATGAAAACCGTCTAGCTCAAACAGTCACCGAAGATTTCTCTAACGCTACAGATGTAGCAGATTACTTGGCAGCCCGCGGAGTTCCCTTTAGAGAAGCATATAACATAGTGGGGAAAGTAGTAAAAACTAGCCTCGCTAACGGAAAACTACTTAAAGATTTGACAATAGAAGAATGGCAGGCTTTACATCCAGCTTTTAGGGAGGATATTTATGAGGCTATATCCCCTAAACAAGTAGTAGCAGCCCGCAATAGTTATGGAGGTACAGGTTTTGCACAAGTGCGAGAAAATCTAAGCTTAGCAAAAGCTAAAGTTTTTGAGCAACAGGGGGAGGTATCTTAAAAATTACTCTTATGCAGTTTTTGAGTCTGATGAGGTACACAAATTAATCCATAGAGTATAAAACTTAGACCAAAGCACACAAGTGCAAAAGTACTGAAATTTGCCAACAGGCGAGAATCAATGTTTAATAGGTTAGGATCAATTCTTTAACTGATTACTCATTACTCAACCACCACCAGTAACATTAGGTAAAGATGCTTTGGTCTGAGTAAAAGCGTACCTCACTTTCTAGGAAACTCTAATATGTTTCACTATGATCAACAAGGAATTAAATAATTATGCTGCGCTTTGCTAAAACAGTATTAGGTATTATCCTCCGTCATCCTCTGACGGGGATCACAATAGTGCCTCTACTACCAGATAATACGATAGTTTTAGTGCGTCGTCGAGATACAAACAAATGGAGTTTACCAGGAGGGTTAGTAGATTGGGGGGAAGATTTAGCTACTACGGCTACTAGAGAACTAAAAGAAGAAACAGGCTTAGATTTAGTCACCATTAAGCGATTGGTAGGAGTTTATTCGAGTTTAGAGCGGGATCCCCGCATGCACTCAATATCTATTTTAGTTGAAGCTGACGTTCAAGGAAAATTTAACATCCAAGATACCGCCGAAATTACCGAAGTAAAAATTTTTAGCCGGGAAACTATTCCCTTGGGAAATCTCAGCCATGATCACGATCGTCAACTTCAGAATTATCTCCAAGGATTAACTACCATCGCTTAATAGCTTAAGTGTGACGAAAATTACCTAATACCTGTACAATAAAAAACGATATTCGGTTGGTTACAGGCACTCAAATATGGTCAAAGCAAACGAAATCTTAGCTAATAGCAATTTTGATTTAAAAACTTACTTAGAAACTCAGAAAAAACTCGTAGAAGAAGCTTTAGACCGATCACTATCTATCGGTAAGCCAGAAAAAATATATGAGGCGATGCGCTATTCTCTCCTAGCAGGAGGAAAGCGTCTGCGCCCAATTCTGTGCTTGGCAACCTGTGAGCTGATGGGAGGTACCACAGCGATGGCTTTGCCCACCGCCTGCTCCTTAGAAATGATTCATACCATGTCTTTGATACATGACGATTTACCAGCAATGGATAATGATGACTACCGTCGTGGTAAATTGACTAATCACAAAGTATACGGTGATGATATTGCTATTCTCGCAGGTGATGGTTTATTAGCTTATGCTTTTGAATACGTGGCAACTCACACTAAAGATATACCACCAGCAAGATTACTTGAAGTAATTGTTTATCTCAGTCAAGCTGTAGGTGCTGACGGATTAGTGGGAGGTCAAGTTTTAGATCTAGAATCAGAAGGGAAAACAGATATATCCGCAGAAACTTTAACTTTTATTCATACCCATAAAACTGGGGCTCTATTAAAGGCTTGCATCCTCTCTGGTGCAACTTTAGCAGGGGCAAAAATTGAAGATTTAAACCGTTTGTCTAAATACGCTGAAAATATCGGCCTGGCTTTTCAAATTGTTGATGATATTCTAGATATAACTTCAACAGGAGAAGAATTAGGGAAAACAGCAGGGAAAGATTTGCAAGCACAAAAAGCAACTTATCCCAGTATCTGGGGTTTGGAAACTTCTCAAAAACAAGCACAAGAATTAGTTGATGAGGCTATTGAACAATTATCAGTTTATGGAGAATCTGCTATTGTTTTACGGGAAATCGCTAATTATATTGTTACCCGCAAACACTAATCTTATCCAAAATTATGACAATGGGTGAATTTCAGACAATTTTATCTAATCGGGTATTGTTAGTTTCTTTGCTGGCTTGTTTATCAGCCCAAGGCTTAAAAGTGATTATTGAGTTGGTTACACAAAGAAAACTTGATTTACGTCATTTGGTGGCAACCGGAGGCATGCCTAGTGCTCATTCTGCCTCTGTAGGTGCTATGGCAACTGCTGTAGGACAAATAAAAGGATGGGAATCAATAGAGTTTGCGATCGCCACTTTATTTGCGGTGATTGTGATGTACGATGCCGCGGGAATTCGTCAAGCTGCGGGCAAACAAGCCCGCATTCTTAACCAGATGATTGACGATTTAGTCAAAGAAGGTAAAAGATTTGACGAAGAAAAATTAATCGAACTTCTCGGACATACCCCTTTTCAAGTTTTCGTGGGTTTAGCCCTTGGTGTTACTATTTCTCTGGTTACTTTATCTAGATTTTAAGCCTGATTAGATGCTAAAGGGTCTGGTATTGTCTCGCAAGGAGCAGTAAATTCACCAGTAATAACATATTCTAGACGCAATTTTAACCAGGTGATAAACTGTTTATCCGTAGAAATAATTGCCGCCGCAGGATCAGGACATTTGGCTCGAATGTCCCCTAATTCCGGTGCTGCTAAGAAAGCAGGTTGTTTAACTAACCAAAAATCTTTTTCTTTATTTTTAGCTTGATAGTTGCGGATACGCTCCTGCAAAACTTCTTCTAGGGGCTCTTCTTCTGTTAAAAATTTTTGGCTGGCTAAAACGTAATAGTATGTAGTCATGGTTGGTTATAGTTGTCCTTTTATTGCTAGTTTCATTTCTCGTACAGCTCGCTCCATACCCACAAGGGCTGCACGACTTACTATTGTATGCCCAATGTTGAGTTCTTCAACGCCTTGTAAAGCAGCAACTGGGTAAACATTATTATAGGTTAAACCATGCCCTACGTTAATTCTTAAACCTAGGGATATCGCTTTTTGACAACCCTGTTGTAAATTGCTTAATTCCTCCTGTTGGCTGCCTTCATCTTTGGCTTCGGCATATTTCCCTGTATGTAATTCAATGAATTTTGCTTGGGTTTTAGCTGCCGCTTCAATTTGACTGTCTTCAGCATCGATAAACCAACTTACAGGAATATTGGCTCTTTGTAATTTTTCAACTACTTGGCTAAATCTCTCCAAGTTACTGAGTATATCTATTCCCCCCTCTGTGGTGATTTCTTCTCTCTTTTCCGGCACCAAGGTTATATAGTCTGGCTTAATTTCTAAGGCTATTTTGACCATTTCTTCCGTAGGAGCCATTTCTAAATTTAAATGAGTGCGCACGGTTTGTCTGAGTATGAGCACATCTCTTTCTTGAATATGGCGGCGATCTTCTCTTAAATGCACGGTAATACCATCAGCTCCCCCTAATTCTGCTAACACAGCCGCCGCGACAGGATCTGGTTCTACTGTACGTCTCGCTTGACGAATAGTTGCTATATGGTCAATATTGACTCCCAAAGTAGGCATATTTTTCTTTTACATTGAATCAAAGCAAACAATATCCTAGCATAGTTGTTTGTTAGTCAGGGCGATCGCTCTTGTTTTTTCTTACTTCAGCCCCATCAAAAAGTCAATATGTTAGTCTAAATAAGTTAGTTAGTATATAAATATTTAAACAATGATTAGAAAACCAAATAAACTTTTATCTATAGCAGGATTATTTTTAATAACATTAGTAATAGCGATTATGGCACATAATGGCTTAAAAACCACAGAAACACAAGGATTAACTCAGCAAATAGAGCAAAATACATACGCACCAGCAGAGCAAGAATTAGGAATCAACCCTAGTCCTTTGAATTATTATTCTACCCAATGGGTTTTTGTCGATGTTGCTAAACAAGGCTCAGAATGGATTATTTTAGATGCTAAGGGAAATCGGGTAGGTGTTGCTGCTAAAGATAGAAAATATATTCCTTTTGACGAAAGTGGCTACCCTCTAGAAGTCCCTTTTGTCTCACCAGATGGAACATCCCAAACAGTGAGAATGATTACCTGCGATTCCAGTTATCCATCAGGAGATTATCTAGTTTTGTTCGATGGTGAGGGAGAGATAAAAATGTGGGGAAGAGATTTAACTTATCGTCAAGAATCTCCTGGTAGATATATTGTTACCTTGGGAGGAAAACATGAACGTATAAATATAGATATTAATAAATCAAAACCAGGTAATCACATTCGCAACCTCAGAGTCATCATGCCAGGTTTTCATGATAACTATGAGGAACAAGTATTTCATCCTTTGTTTTTAGAACGTCTACAAGGATTTAAAGTAATCAGAATGCTTAATTTTATGAGAGGAAATGGTAACCAAATAGTTAAATGGGAAGATAGAACCAAACCTAATGATTATACACAGGCGAAAAACAGCTTTGGCATGGCGCCTGAGTTGATGGCAGAATTGATTAATCGAACTGAGGCAGATATTTGGATTAATATACCTCATCAGGCAGATGACAATTATGTCAAAATGCTTGCGGAATTACTATATTATCGATTAGATTCCCAGAAAAAAATTTATGTAGAATATTCTAACGAATTATGGAATCGTCGTTTTCCTCAAACTCAGTGGTTGTACCGTGTAAGTTGTGAGAATCCAGAAACTTTTGTAGCGGGAACATCTGAAGGAGAGAAGGAAAAATGTAACCAGCAATTAGCTTCATTTAATTTTCATGTTAAGAGAATTGCTGAGATTGCTGATATTTTTGCTGACGTATTTAAAGAGAAGTTTGATGAACGCATAGTTACTATTGTAGCAAGCCAATCGGCAGTTCCCTGGAAGGCAAAACAACTGTTACAGCGTTTTAGTGATCCTAATTTGAATCCTAAAGGTTATCAGCCCGATGCTTTAGCGATCGCTCCTTATTTTGGTTATTTTGCTAGAAAGTCAGAAACAAAGGAAGTTTTAGAAAAAATAACAGTGGAGGAACTACTAGATAGAGTAGAAGAACACATGGTAAAAGGGACTTTTGCCAAAATGCGCGAGCACAAAGAAATAGCCGATGAGTATAATATACCTTTAATCGCGTACGAAGGTGGTCAACACCTCTCACTTCCTATGCGCTATCGCCAAAATAAAGCTTTGGTAGAAAAAATGATTGCGGCTAATAGAAGTCCCCGCATGGGCGATCTCTATCGTAAGTACTATAAATACTGGTTTGACGAGGTAAAAGGGGGGCTATTTGCTCATTATTCCTACGTTAGAGAACCAGGAAGAGGTGGTAGTTGGGGTGCATTAGAAACTCAAGATCAGCTCATCAGTGAAGCCCCTAAATATGAAGCTCTCTTAGATATTATCAAGTATCTAAAAGAGAAATAAGCCATTCTTTTCCAGCTTTTTCTGCCGCAAGGGGGCTATCAAAGCCCACTTGTTCTGTGAGTATTTCACCTTGACTATTGACAAGACGGAATAAACACCCTTGATTTTCTCTTGCAAGTACAATCAAGAGATAGTCTAATTGGGGGCCAATATGTAGTATTGAATAAATCTGATCAGGCATTTAAATCTTGTTTAATAAATAATTGACTCAACCAGTACACCGCTATTCCTGCTGCCATACCCGGTAAAACCTCATAAATAATTGTTGATAATCCCAAATAGTTCCAAACTAAGGCGGTGGCGATACCTGTTAACATCATCAACATAGATGTTACTGTGTTAAGAGTTTTTCCCCAGACTCTCAAAACTAACAAAGGACCTAAACCCGAGGCTAAGGCTGACCAGGAAAAAGTAATTAAAGCAAAGACACTGTCTTCTCCCCCTAAGGCAATAACTAGAGTAATAGCAGTAACTACTAAGGTTCCCATTTTAGCCAACCGATAGGAATTGGAGCTTTTTGGCAAAATATCTTGAGTCAAAGAGGCTGAACAGGAGAGAATTTGAGAATCAGCGGTGGAGATAGTTGCTGAGAATAAGCATGCTAACATCAAACCGACAAAAACTGCGGTAATAATTCTATAGATAAATATGGTAATGCTAACTCGGGATCTCCCTTGGTCATTAATTCTGGTAAGAGTAAACGGGCTGTTAAGCCGATACCAATAGCATTGAAAGACGTAAATAAACCACAGGCTGTTTTCAGATTACGGACAGTGTCGATAGATTGAGCTTCAGAAACTGTGCGCAAAGGTTTGAACACAAACCACCAGGCTAAATAATCACCAATCGCCCAACCTATAGTTAGCCATATTGTTGACAATCCTGATGTATAGACAAATCCCACTTGTCCAATAAAAAGTAAACCGCTTTGTCCGGTTGCCATTGCCGATAAAGCGGTAAACCAAGGATTTACTTGACGAGATGCGAGTAAATAATCAGTTACACTGGCTTGTTTTTCTCTACTTGAATATGCCCCTACTACTATAAATAGTAATAGGAAAACTACAAAGGTAGATATAATCCAGATTTGATCATTACTCAACATCTATTTATCTGTCTACAGGGTTACCTGTTTAGTGAGGCCATCTTTTGCTCCTAGGGTGTTAAACAAAGGAATAATTTTTGTGAATTTGACTTTGTTTTCTACTAAGTTCAGTGTGCTATACTGACTCAAATATGGATCTATTAGAGCTGCCAGTTGGTGTATTTTTTGCAGGGAAACTTTTACTACTTGGGGAACTTTAGCTATTTCTGCTTGTTTGGTAGTATCCCTTTGTTTGTAAACGACAACCCTTAAGAGATTTACCGACTTGGCGGCTTTCCCTGAAATTAGTAGTGGTGTCATTTTTCTTTCCTAGTTATTTTTCTAGTTACTGCAAACCTAAATCTGCTAAGTACATTTGTTGGCCTGCACCTTCCCCAGGATATTTAGCGCAAAGCTCTTTGTGTGCTTTTACTGCTTTTTTTAGTAGTTCAGGGGAGACATCTTCTGCGTAGTCACAATTTCCTATTTTTCCTTTAGGTAATGGTGCCCACAAACCTCCATCTCCACGTTTGCGACGCATATTTCTTTGTCCTTGAAGCATGATTTGTGTATCTTCAAGAATGGGATGGTAAGTTGACAAGCCTAACTCGTTACATAAATCAACAATTCGTTCTTGTTCTTCTGTTTCTAGCCAGCCTAATTCTTTAGCTAAGGTTGCCCCAAAAGCCATGCCGATTGTTACTGCATGTCCGTGCATTAGTTTAGCTGCGGGTTCGTAACGGGGACTCCAAGTATGTCCATAGGCGTGGGGGCGATCTTGATATGTCTCAAACATATTTGTTCCTTCGTGCTTCATATAAGCGTATAAGGCACGATAGATCACCTCATCGGCAATCTCTGCTAATTCTTGGTCATCTTCTAGAGTAGCAAAGTGAGTTTCTATTAATCTTGCCCCGTATTTTTCTAACATTTCAAACAGTACTTCGTCATCTGTCACCGCCATTTTAATGATTTCAGCGATGCCATTACGGATGTGGCCTGTTGCTAATGTTTTGAAAAAACTGCGATCTACTAGAGTGAGAACAGGGGGATGATATACTCCAATGCTGTTTTTAAACTGTTCCCCATTTACACAGGTACGAGGAGATGGTCCTGCATCAATTGCTGCTACTATAGTTGTGCCAATCATGATGTAGGGAGTGCGTCTGTGTTGTAAGGCGCAGGCTAATCCGGCTACGTCACTTAATACACCGCCACCAATTACTAGGACTGGTTCGTTACGCGATACATCACAACCGTCTTTCCCTAGAAAAGCCAGTATTTTATGTACTGTTTCTGGTTTCTTGTCTGATTCCCAGGCCCGAAAAACCTCTATTTCTAAAGGTATTTCATGATATTCAAAGTATTTTCTGACTTTTTCTCCGTATAACTCATTGACAGTCTGGTCAATTACACATACACAGCGTCCACGACTGTTGTAGATGTTTGCTAGGGTGTAGTTGTCTAATTCTAATATCCCCTCTACTACTTCTACTTTGGCTTTCAGTGTGTATGTAGCTGTTACTTCAAATGATTTGCAGCCTGTTTCTGCGGTTATTTCCCCATTGCCTGTGTACCATTCTGAGGTTTGATATTTTTGATCATGTGGTCTCCAGATTACTGTTTCCTCATTCCGGTTTAGGTTTGTTTTGGGTGTTGGAGTTGAAACCATATTTTTTACGTTCCTTACTTAGTTTGGTTGTTAGAGAGTTTAAATCTCTATTCTTAAAAAATTATTAAGGAAATTAGGTATTTTGTAAATCTATAGTTTATTTGTTTTTACTAAATGATTTTTATTTTTGCCCTTAAGGTCTTTTTATAAATTAATGATTGCTTAAATCACAACAAGTTTTCTAATGTGGCAGCAACTACACGGTAATCTTCATCCTGCCTCAATTTCTCTAAGGTTTTCTCTACAATATTTTCTGCTTGATTTTCTCCTTGAATAGATCCGAACTCTCTTATTACTTTAGCTACTTGAGCTCGAATTTGCACGGATTCATTTGTAGATAAACGGAGTAATATTTCTAAAGCTTGAGCTTTTTGGGCAGTTTTGGCTAATTTTCCTAAATTTTCTATTGCTGCTAATTTAACTACTAAGTCATTTCCTTCTAATCCCCAAATACACATCTGCAATCTAGCTTCAGGAACATCTATATCTTCCATCGCTGCGAAAATACTTTGTCTAATAAGCCAATTATTATTTTGCTGAAACAATCTTAACAGATAATCTAAAGATTTTTCACCATATTTAGCTAAAGAATTAGCCGCCTCAGCAACTACATTATAATCTTTTTCGTACTTTATGATATCTACCAAGGCATTGAAAGCTTCTTCTGTTTGCTTTTTTCCTAGTCCTATAGCTACAAAGGAGCGAATGACAAATTCTTTGTCATACATTCTTTGTTTAAGTAATGGTACAACTACAGAGGGGCTGTAGTTTCTTAACTCTACAATCGCCTTCATCCTTTCCTGACTATCAGGACTATCTAAATAAACTTTTATTTGATCTAATTCCATTTACTTTTTTTATCTCTTCTTAATATAAGTTTACACTTTTTCACAAAATTGGCAAGTATTCCCTCATAAATTTAAATAAGTTTTTTGGTGATTAGAGAGAAAATGAGCAAAATTAGCATAAATCTAAATAAAATTCGCCTTTACTTACTATTCTTGACTTTCCTCCTACGTAAATTACTTTTATTTCTCTATTATCATCATCATAGTTTAATTCTGCTTTAATTTTCAAAAAACTCGGACGTCCCATCTCTATACCTTGTTCAATTTGCCATTGTAAAATCTCATCATTTTCCCCCCGTCGCTTCACTAAATAACCAGCTAAAGCTGCTGCCGCTGACCCTGTAGCTGGGTCTTCTTTTATTCCTAAGGCAGGAGCGAACATACGAGCGTGAATGTCTGAAGTGGGATTTACAGTAGTATCCGTAAACATATATAGATGGGGTGCCCAATAATTTTCTAAGTATTCCTGCCAAAGTTGGAAATTAAGCTGGACTTTTTGGATTGCTTCTAAACTAGACAAAGGAATAAATAAAAAAGGCAAGCCACAGGATACGGACTCGGGATAATATAAATCATCTATACGGATATCCGTAGTTTTTAAACCAATAATTTCTGCCAATTTATCTAGGTAGGGCACCGAAGGACCATATTCAGGCTTTTGTGAAACTGCTAAGGCTGTATAAATTGGTTGGTTATTTTCACTGACAATTTGCACCGGCACTCTTCCTACTTTTTCTTCAAAGAAAATTGTAGTTGTAGAATCTACTAAGGGATATGAACCAATCGCCGCCAGTAAATAAGCGGCACCCACGGTAGGATGTCCAGCAAATGCTAATTCTGTGGTCGGTGTAAATATCCGTAAACGCCGAGTATTTTGAGGGTTTTCTGGAGGTAAAATAAATACTGTCTCAGAAAGATTAAATTCTTTGGCGATTTTTTGCATTTGTTCCTCCTGTAAGCCTTCTGCTTCGGGAAAAACCCCTAGGGGATTTCCCCCAAAAATTTCCTCAGTAAAGACATCTAAAGTATAAAATGTGTATTTTTTATCTTCTCTAAACATGACCAGCTATTAATATTAGAACTATTAGCTAAAATGATATGATCAAATTATCTACATAAGCAAGATACCTAATACCGTTGGTTACAGTCTCAATTTGAGAAAAACTAAAGTAAAAAAAATGCTTTCTCAATATGGTATTCAATATCTATACCATATTACTGCCATAGATAATCTTAGTTCAATTTTAGACAAAGGACTGGTTTCTCATTATCAAGCTCATTTCCAACAGCTTATTCGTACAGATATTTCTGACCCAAATGTACAGCTACTTAGATATCAAAAAAAACTTCGGGGCTTACCTTTACAAGAATATGTCCCCCTTTATTTTAATCCTAAAAATCCCATGCTCTTTGTTAGAAAAAATCAACAAAGTCAATTAGCTATTTTAGCTATTGACCCTTTGGTACTAATCTTACCCCATACAGCTTTTAGTGATGGTAATGCTGCTTGCGCTGAAACTAACTTTTATTGGGATTTCCCTAATATAACTAAGTTGAACTGGAAAATAATTCGCAAACAGACTTGGCATGATGAACCCAATGGAAAAAGAATTAAATGTGCTGAAGTGTTAGTATATAATCAAATTCCAGTAACTCGTATTTTGAAAATATTTTGTTATTCAAAAATGACTGTAGAATATCTTAAACAAACAATTCTGCCAAATTCATCTATACCAATAGAAGTAAATAGACATCTTTATTTTTAAATTTATGCTCAAATATAGTCAAACAACTGTTTTTAATGTTAATACTCAAACAATTGTTAATACAGTAAATTGTATGGGAGTAATGGGTGCAGGTTTAGCTTTAGAGTTTAAATTACGTTTTCCTCAAATGTATGCTGATTACGTTAAACGCTGCCGCAGTGGAGAAATTACTGTGGGCAAAGTTAGTTTATATCAAGAGGAAAATATACCCAATATTATTAATTTTCCTACTAAAGATAATTGGAAATATTCTTCTAATTTGGCTTGGATAGAATCAGGTCTACGTGACTTTATTGATAAATATAAACAGTGGGGCATAACTTCTATTGCTTTTCCTAAGTTGGGATGCGATCGCGGTGGTTTACAATGGTCTCAAGTTAATGTTTTAATGGAAAAATATTTAACTTCCCCAGATGATTTAGAAGTTTATATTTGTCTTGATAATGAAACTCAAGCCCAAGGGATTGAAAAACAAATGCTTGACTTACTAAGTCAACCAGATATTTTACAAAAGAAGTTAAATTTAACTAGTTATCAACAGGAAAAAATTACCCAGGCTTTACCATTACCAAGATTTAGAAATTTAGCTAAAATCTATGGTATTAGTAAAGATACATATCAAGATATATTTAAAGCTTTATATAATATCTCTCAAGAAACTGTTAGCATAAGTTCTCAAAAACATTTATCTTTTTCTACAATTAATCAAGATATATTTACTCTTGCAGATGTCCGTTTACGCTTAGTTTTGTTTTTACAAAGTATTGGTTTGAATCCTCAAGAAATCAGTAAGTTATTAAGAAATGATTTAATTAAACAGGGTCAAGATTTAATTATTAGTTTGCCAGGGAAATCTGGAGTAGTTATACCTTGGAAAATTTGGCAAAAGCTGAAAGTTAATTTAGATGAAATAGAAGCTAAAAATCCTCTAATTGCTCATAAAAATAAGTCAGAAAAAGCCCTAAAACCAACTACAATTAAAAAATTAATCAGTACAGGTAATAAATTACTTAAACAGCAAAATGTCCAGCAGTTGACACTTTTTGGATAAGATAATAATTTTACTATGGTGCAATTAAGTTGAAGTGAAGTCAAGACTTCTTACTCGTTACTCATTACTTCAAAACTCATTACTTCAAGATTCATCCACCACAAGTAACTTTGGGTAAAGATGCAAGATCTGAGTTTAAGGGGTTAGGATCAATTCTTTAACTCATTACTTCAAAACTCATTACTTCAAAACTCATTATTTATCCATCACCAGCAACTTTTGGCAAAGGTACAAGATCTGAGTTTCAGGTGTCAGGTTTTTTTAAATGACTTTCAAGTCCAGTAGGTGTGAACCGCGCTTCGCGCACTTCGCACCAGATTATCAAAATATTAAGTATTTATACTTAAAAACTAGAAAATTAGCGATCGCGCTTATTTTCAGAAATTTGTAATAAATAAAGATTACACTATGCACCAACTAAATTAAGTTTTGAGCAGCACAATTAGCTTCTTCTTGTAAGTTGCGAGCTATACGGAATAGTTCTTTACCTGTATGTAAATAACTTTCGCAATAATTTTGAGTAAATAAATCTAATTCATCAATTCCGTCAGTAATTTGATTGAGACAATAGTATAAATTAGCAGCTATTTTAGCTAATTTAGGGGGATTAGGTTGATGATGTAAGCATAATCTAGCTTTAACTAAATAATGACGAGATTGAGATATATATGCTTGAAAATCTGACATCAAGTCATCATCAAAAGGATCTGCTGCTAAATGGTCTATTTGCTTTTCTAGAGGGTCTAAAATGAGAGATAGCCAATCATTTACCGGGAGATAAACCTGTTGTATCCAACGGCTCAACTGTAAATCTGCTTGTTTTTCGTTAGCCCGTTGGCGTTCGTAGTCTTTTTGAACTCTGGTATTTTTTTGTTCTCTATGAACTCTACTGGTGTAAACATCGCGGCGATCGCTCTGTTGAAGTTGGCGATCATATTTCTGTCTTTTTTGAGGGTCTCCTAAAACTTCGTAAGCTGCATTAATAGAAATAATCGTTTCATGGTTAGCATCAGAGGTTTGAGTATCAGGATGAAACTGCTTAACTAAATTACGATAAGCTGATTTTACTTCTGTTTGAGAAGCTTTAGGGTTAATTCCGAGAATTTTATAGTGATTGTCTTTAGACATAACATAACCTGAAAATAATGACTATGCTTTGTGCTCAACAGCTACGGGAATTGATGTATCCGGGATTAGATCTTGAAATAGGGGGGTACTTAAATAGCGCTCACCAAAACTAGGTTGAATCATCACTATCATTTTACCTTCATTTTCTTGACGTCTGCCAATTTTTATAGCCGCACAGAGGGCCGCACCTGTAGAAATCCCTGATAGTATCCCTTCTTCTTTAGCTAGGCGTCTACCGTAGGTCATCGCCTCTTCATCTGTCACCCCTATTACTTCATCAATTAGTTCTTGTTTCAAAACTTCGGGAATAAATCCGGCGCCGATTCCTTGGATTTTATGAGGTCCGGGATTACCTCCCGACAATACAGAACTATTATATGGTTCAACGGCGATCGCCTTAAAAGATGGTTTATACTTTTTTATTGTTGACGATACTCCGGTAATTGTTCCTCCTGTGCCTACTCCTGCCACTAAAAAATCTATTTTCCCCTCTGTATCTTCCCAAATTTCTTCTGCTGTAGTAATTTCGTGGATTTTTGGATTTGCTGGGTTGCGAAATTGTTGCAGCATATAAGCATTTGGTAAAGATTCTACAATTTCTTGAGAGCGTCTAATACAGCCACTCATGCCTTGGTTACCTGGGGTTAGTTCTAGTTGTGCTCCGAAAGCCTTCAACATCGCTCTTCTTTCTTTGCTCATCGTTTCTGGCATAGTTAGTATAATTTTATAGCCTTTAGCTGCTGCCGCCATTGCTAAAGCTATCCCTGTATTACCAGACGTTGGTTCTACCAAGATCGTTTTTTCTGGACTAATCAGACCTTGTTTTTCTGCTTCGTTGATCATATTGATCCCGATTCGGTCTTTCACTGAAGCCGAGGGATTCATGCCTTCGAGTTTAACAACTATCATAGCTAAACAACCCTCTTGAGAAGGAATTCTATTTAGTTTGACTAAGGGAGTACGACCGACTAGTTCAGTAATATTTTCTGCTATTTTCATCTTTTTATTCCCCAGTCTTGGTTACTGTAATAATTTTTCAATTTTCCTGTAGGTTAGTATACTAGTGTTATTTTAAATTTTTTACTATTTTAACTTAATCATAAAAAAACCTTCGTTGTTAAGCCAACGAAGGTTTTCATTTTGTTTTGGGGTCTACTAGTTGAAACCTGACTGCCGGGTGGAACCCAAGCGGTGTCAATTTTCATTATTTTCATTGACTGCTAGAGAACAGCCCCGGCGCACAGCCGGCTAACTTCAACTAGGAGACCCATGATTTTACTACTATCGTTCATGGGCATCACCTCCTTTGTTCCCTGTATGGTATTTTTTACACTAGAATAAATATAACATATAAAATAAATAACGACCACTAGGAATGCTAAACTCTAACTTAAATGAGTTAAATTTTCAAGTTAAAAGAAGGGTTAAAAACGTGTTATATCCTCCAGAGTCAACAAAATCAGAAGCTGAAGTATCAGAATTTTCTCACCTTTGGAACGTTGAATTAATCCAAGCTGCGCAAAAAATTTACTATACTTACTATCAGCTTCATGGTGAAAATGATAAATCTCCTATTGGCGTAGCTATAGATCCCAAGACTCATAGAGGTCAGGTACTCTTTACGAGGATACCCATATTACTACCGAGGGAACACTTTATTCCTCTAGATATAATTGAGAGTGAGGCTGAGTATTAGTGCCGTTATTTTATTTTATCGTTTATCTATTTGTATTTATATTGGGATCAGCAATTGGAAGTTTTCTTAACGTAGTTATCTATCGTTTACCAGCAAAAATTTCTCTAATACATCCACCTTCGCGCTGCCCTAAATGTTTACATCCCTTAGGTAAAACGGAAAATGTTCCTATCTTCGGTTGGCTTTGTTTAAAAGGCCGTTGCCGTTGGTGTAAAACCCCAATCTCCTGGCGCTATCCCCTAATAGAAACTGTCTGCGCTATTTTATTTAGTTTAGTTTTTTGGAAATTTGACTTTAGTTATTTAACAATAGGTTACTGGATCTTATTAAGCTGGTTACTAGCTTTGGCTTTGATAGATTTTGATACAATGACTCTACCTGGTGTGTTGACAAAATCAGGGTTAGTTGTAGGTTTAATTTTCCGCATCTTTTTAGGATGGCAGCAGGATTTAATTCCTGGTGCTATAACTCAATTTATGGGAGGAGTTGGGGCTGCTGTTTTGGGAATTTGGTTATTTGATGTTATTGTAATTGTAGGCACCATCGCTTTGGGACAAGTGGCTATGGGTGGAGGAGATCCAAAACTAGCCTCAATGATTGGGGCTTGGTTAGGATGGCAAAACCTATTATTAACAGGCTTTATAGCTTGTGGCTTGGGAGCGATAATTGGCGGGGTAGGAATCAGTATGGGTTTTCTTTCTCGTCGTCAAGCGATGCCTTTTGGTCCTTTTTTAGTTTTAGGAGCTATATGCAGTCTATTTTTTGGTTCACAATTGATTTCTCTCTATATGGAGCTTTTTTTCCCTTAAAGCTCCATATTGATAAAATGGTAAGATAAATTTGATTGGTACAATAAGTAAGGTGTTTTGGATTACCATAAGAACTACTACCGCTCGTTGGGAAGCTGAATTAATGCAGCAGATCCTCGAAGCTCACAATCTTCCTAGCCGAGTAATTGATATTGGGCTGGGTGTTTATTGTGGACAAGGTAGTCAAGCTGCTTTACAAGTTCTTAGTAAAGATCAGTGGATAGCTTTATTATTGCTCAGTCCTGTAGAAGATAATTAGAATTTTTAAAAATGTCGTTATTTGATTGGTTTGCTAACTTACGAAAATCTGAAACCACAGTGGAAAAACCTCAAGAAAGAGAAATCGCAGAAGGGTTATGGAGTAAATGTCCGGCTTGTGGAGTTTTAACTTATACTAAAGACTTAGAAGCTAATCAATTGGTTTGTTTAGAATGTGACCATCACTTGATGGTTGATAGCAATCAGCGCATTCGACAACTAATTGACTCTCAATCTTGGCAATCAATAGGCGCAAATTTATGTGCAACAGACCCTCTGGGTTTTCGCGATCGCAAACTCTACAGTGAAAGGATCAAGGAAACTCAAGAAAAAACAGGTCTTATTGATGCCGTCCAAACGGGTATCGGTTTATTAGCTGGATTACCTGTGGCTTTGGGAGTAATGGATTTTCGCTTTATGGGTGGCAGTATGGGCTCAGTTGTTGGCGAAAAACTCTGTATTTTGATTGAATACGCCACCGCTAATAATTTGCCTGTGATTATTATTTGTGCCTCAGGAGGCGCTCGTATGCAAGAAGGTATGCTCAGTTTAATGCAAATGGCTAAAATTTCTGGGGCTCTTTCTCGCCATCAACAAGCAGGCTTACTCTATATTCCTGTTCTCACTCATCCTACTACAGGTGGTGTTACTGCTAGTTTTGCCATGTTGGGCGATTTAATTATAGCTGAACCTAAAGCTACTATCGGCTTTGCTGGTAAAAGAGTAATTGAACAAACCTTAAGAGAGAAACTCCCTGAAGGCTTTCAAACTTCTGAATATCTCCTGGAACATGGATTCATTGATTTGATAGTTCCTCGTACTCAACTTAAGAATACCTTAGCTCAATTGATTGCTTTACATCAGCCATTTTCTTCGCCTTTACCATCTACTCAATCTACTCACCTCTACGAACATCTTGAGTCTAAGCAGAATATTTTAGAACATCAGCTTAATTTACAGTAATTTCCTACACTTAACTATATGTGAAAACTATGTAGGGGACGGGTGAAAAAGTAAGTTTTTGAGGAGGAGGTAGGCTTTGAGGCACTCATGCAACAAACATTTTATGATATAGCCACAGACTTTGTCTATTAGGACATATAAGTTATTGTTTTTAGGGAACTCACGAACAGGGAACATAACAGGGCAAAAAAGCTTTGGAGGAAACCTCCCTCCAACACCCCCTCACCAAAAGTGTCCTAACCGTCATGGCGACTGCTATACTTACGTAATAAATGGGGGCGCAAGTATGAGCGCCCCTACTTTGCACTTTTTTCAAAAGAAAACCAGCTTAAATCTATACCAAATCAGAGTTTTAGATTTATTCAGCAAGCCTTATGTAGGCAATCTGTAAAATATAGATTACTTACTCAGATTTTGCCGCTAGTTGATTAGCTTTAGTGGCAAAATCAATATCTAAGTTGGTAATCCCCCCCGCATCATGAGTTGTCAAATCAATGATAACCTTATTGTAAACATTAAACCATTCGGGATGATGTCCCATTGATTCAGCTACTATTGCTAAGCTACTCATAAAGCCGAAGGCTTCGATAAATGAGGGAAATTTAAACTCACCATGTAATTTAGAGTCTTTTAAACTCCAACCCGGTAAATTCTCAACGGATTTAGCCAGTTCGTTGCTTGAAAGCAGTTTACTATTAGACATAAATTCAGTAAAAATAAATAGTCCTACTGCTTATTTTAACGAATGTCGCCAGAATTCCCTAATCTTCTATAAATCTGTAGGGTGCGAAGTACGAAGTGTAACGCACCATTAATTATCTCGTACACAAAGTAAATTGTTTAATTAGTTACAACATATTCTTGTAGGTTGGTTTGAAGGAACGAAACCCAACAATTTACTGTTATGTATTGGATTGCACTTAGTTTAACCTTATTGACGGGACATTTTTAAGTTGGGAGCATCAAAGCTTTTTTAACTCATGTTTCTACGACTATGGCGAGGAAAGATAGTTCTCCAATTAGTTTTAGCCAAAGCTAACTGGTTATCCTCTACTCTCACATTAGTCAAATTTGCTCCACATAAATTTGCTCCTTTTAGATTGGCAAATTTTAAATTAGAGTCACTCAGGTCTGCCCCTCTTAAATCCGCATTCTCTAAATTCGCATAGGCAAAATAACCACTATTAATTTTTGCATTTTTGAGATTAGCCCCAGACAAGTCACTATGCCCAAAATCAGCTCTAATTAGAGTCGCTTCTTGAAAATTTACTTTGGTCAATTTAGATTCATGGAATTTGGAGTAAGATAAATTTAACTTTCTTAAATTTAACCCTTTCAGAGAACGTTGACAGAAATCCAGCCATCCTTGTTGATGTGCCTTAGCTATCACTTCCCGAGTTAATTCATCTGGTAATTTAGTAATTTTTTGAGTTGGCGAGGCAGAGTTATCTATATCTTGTTTTCTTGGTTTTTTGCTCCCTGGATAATCTCTATCATTTTCTGCTAACGACGCCGTTACTTCTGTGTATTCTTCTATCTTCATAGGGTCTGTATCATAGGGTCTTTGACGGCGACTATTTAAATTTCTGATGGCCGCAGCTTGTTTTGACACACGACGACTACTAGGGGGTTTTTGCTTAGATACATTAGTTCTATCAAAACTGGTTCTATCAAAACTGGTTCTATCTACATTTAATAACCCAGTGTCTATCATCCCCTCTTCCCAAGAATTTCTTAAAGGTGGTGGAGATTGACCTATTAGATTTGTAGATAAATCTGCTGATTCCTCTATATAGTTAAGTTGGGCCAGAATTTCTTCCCCAGATTTATATCTATTTTTTACTGATAATTCCAGCATTTTTTCCAGAATTTCTGTGAGGGAATCGCTGATATTTACCGATTCTTGCCAGTTTAACTCTCCTGTCTCAGGATTAATCCCCAGATTCTTAGGAGATTTTCCTGTTAGTAAATAAATAGCTGTCACTCCTAAAGCATAAATGTCACTGGCATAAACTGGACGCATTGACAATTGTTCTGGAGGAGCAAAACCTAGAGTACCTATAGCAAAGGCTGTTAAGGCTGTTTGACTAGAGGTATTGGCTGCCGCGACCGTGTTAATTTCGTTTTTTACAGCCCCAAAATCAATTAAAACTAATTTGTTATCTATTTCACGGCGAATGATATTAGCTGGTTTTATATCTCTGTGAATAACACGATTTTGATGTATGTAGTCTAATATAGGGAGTGTCTCTTCTAAAAAGTATTTGACTTTCGCCTCGTCAAAAGTCCCTTTTTGTTTGACTTCTTGTTGTAAATTTAAACCTTGGACAAATTCTTGAATTAGATAAAACTCCTGGTTTGACTCGAAATAGTCTAACAGTCTTGGTACTTGAGGATGATTTCCGATTCTCCCGAGAGTTCCTGCTTCTCTTTCAAATAACTCTCTTGCCATTTTTAATAATCCTGGATCGCTATTAGAAGGCCGTAATTGCTTGACTACACAACAAGGATTACCTGGTAATGAACGATCAATAGCTAAAAAAGTGGCACCAAACCCACCTTTACCTAACTTCTTGATAATTAGATAGCGATCAACTAATAATAAGCTAGTACCGCAAGTTTGGCATTCTTTTACATTGGGAGGGTTCTGAGGCTTAGTACAATTAGGATTTAAACAGTAGCCCATTACTAAATTACCAGTTACATTTGTTATTTTTTATTCTTGTATGTCTACTTTTCACTTGCTATTCTTAAACAGCGTATTAGATAGTGTAAAATACATAATTGTCTAAGGCAAGGATTCTTAGTAAATTTTTACTTTACTTTTTGAACACAGATTTTTTTAAAAGATTAGAGTAAAATAACTCTATCATGAAACATTAGCTGTTATTTGAAAATTTGCACTTATCCTCGTAGAATAATTAAAATTGGGAAAGTGAAAAGTGAGACTTCACATAATAACTAGTATACATTGGTTGTTTAGTTTATAACAAAGATTAATGAAAATCTCACTCAAATGGTTACAAGAATTAGTAAATCTTGAGCTGTCAGCTTCAGAATTAGCTGAAGTTTTGACCATGGCCGGATTTGAAGTAGAAGCTATTGAGGATTTAACTCAACTAGCTCAAGGCGTAGTAGTAGGAAGAGTTACTGATTGTCAACCTCATCCCAATGCTGATAAACTCCGGGTATGTCAAGTTTCTCTAGGACAAGAAGAGACTACTAACATTGTCTGTGGTGCCCCCAATGTGAGAAAGGATGTTTTAGTGCCTGTAGCTACTTTGGGAAGTTACCTCCCGGCAATAGATTTAAAAATTAAACCAGTTAAGCTACGAGGAATAGCATCCAAGGGAATGATTTGCTCTCTCGCAGAGTTGGGTTTAACTAAAGAATCTGAAGGAATTCATATATTCACAGATGATAACTTACCTCTAGGAAGTGATGTATGCCCTCTCCTAGGTTTAGATGATATCGTCTTAGATTTGACTACTACAGCGAATCGTGCTGATGCTTTGAGTATGGTGGGAGTTGCTAGGGAAGTAGCAGCCTTGACCGGGTCTGAGTTTAAACCTGTGGTAGCCCCAGAAATACCAGCATCAGCTCAAGATGATGCTTTAAAAATTGAAATTAGGGATGAAGAAGCTTGTCCTGTTTATGTAGGAACTGTTATCTCAGGGGTAAAAATTGGTCCCTCTCCTCAATGGTTACAATTGAGGCTACAAGCTGCCGGGGTAAGAGCTATTAACAATGTAGTAGATGTAACTAATTATATACTGTTAGAGTGGGGACAACCCCTTCACGCTTTTGATCAAAAACGGTTACAACAGTTGACTCAGTCTGAAGAGTTAGTAATGGGAGTACGTTTTGCCCAAGGGGAAGAATCCTTAGTAACTCTTGATGCTCAAAAACGTAACTTAAAACCAGAAAATCTACTAATAACTGCTAATGATATACCAGTGGCTTTAGCAGGCGTGATGGGAGGAGAAGCTACCGAAGTTAATGATGAAACCACAAATTTAGTTCTAGAAGCAGCAATTTTTGACTCGGTGGTAGTGCGCCGTTCTTCCCGTAGCCAAAGTTTGCGGACAGAAGCATCTTCACGCTACGAACGAGGCATAAATAAAGCAGAATTTAATTTAGCAAAAAATAGGGCGATCGCCCTAATTACGGAATTGGCGGGAGGTCAAGTACTAAGTCAAGTTCAAGGGGGAGAAATCAACTTAGACAAACGTTCTATAGAATTACGATACTCTCGTTTACAAGCTATTTTAGGACCTGTTAATGAGGGAGAAATTCCCCCATCAGAAGTGGAAAAAATCTTAGTAGCTTTGGGTTGTCAAGTCAGTACAACCAGTAACGGAGTTTGGAGCGTAATTGTACCCCCCTATCGTCAACGGGATTTAGAAAGAGAAATAGATTTAATTGAAGAAGTCGCACGCCTTTATGGTTATGATAGGTTCTGCGACCAGTTGCCAGAAAATACTCAACCAGGCTATTTACCAAAACTAGAACAGGTTAAACGTAAGTTAAGAACTACTCTACGTTCTCTAGGATTAACAGAATTAATACATTATTCTTTGGTAAGTAATACAGGAAAAGAAGCCGTAATTAATAATCCTCTGTTAAAAGAGTATTCCGCTTTACGAAATAATCTCCTAGATGGTTTAATAGATGCTTGTGCCTATAATTTCTCTCAAGGTAATGGTGTACTCAATGGTTTTGAAATAGGCCGAATTTTTACTCCAGGAGAGAAAGAAATTACTGAAGAAGAAATAATAGCCGGAATCTTGGGAGGAGAAACCTACCGAGAAGGGCGCTGGGTAAAAGGCGGCAAAACTATCTATATGGATTGGTATGAAGCTAAAGGGGTTTTAAATAGCTTCTTTGATGCTATTAAGCAAACAGTAGAATACAAAGCTGAATCAGAAGATTCTAGACTACATCCTGGACGTACAGCTAGTTTATGGCTTGATAATCAATATCTAGGCTTATTTGGTCAACTTCATCCCCAACTAGCCAGCGCTAAAGATTTACCAGAAGCTGTATACGTGTTTGAGTTGAAATTTAGCGTTCTATGGGAAAGTTTGAATACCCAAGAACAAACAAAGTCTAAGTTTAAAGTTTATTCTACTTATCCAGGTGTAGCTAGAGATTTAGCATTTTTTGCTGCCGAAGAGATTTCCGTGGCCCAATTAACTAAAACCATGGCCAAAGCTGGAGGTACTCTGTTAGATAAAATAGAATTATTTGACCAGTATCAAGGGGAAAATGTGCCCACAGGTCAAAGAAGTTTAGCTTTTAGTTTAGTCTATCGTGCAGGCGATCGCACTTTAACTGAATCTGACATAGAACCTTTACAGGAAAAGATTCGTTCAGCTTTAATTGATAATTTTCAAGTCTCACTTCGGAGTTAAATTTTAATCCATGCCTAAATACATCTTATGGGGAAGTTACTGTGAAGATGCCCTGACCAAACGAACCCCCTACCGTCAAGCCCATTTAGATGGCTTAGCTTCTCAAAAAGAACAGGGCGTATTAATTACAATTGGCCCAACTAAAGATAATACTAAGGTTTTTGCCATCTATGATGCTGATAATGAATCACAGGTTCGTCAACTAGTGGAAAATGATCCCTACTGGCAAAACGGTATTTGGACAGAATACCAACTTAAAGAGTGGATTCAGGCTTTGTAATTTAAACACTCCTTCCCCTATCTCCCTCTCCCAGATGGCTATCCTTTATAAACATCTTTCTTAACATAAAACTTGACAAAAACACCAACTTGTGCGTAAGTGCTTTTTCAGATTTTGTTTAAGAAATTAATGTATAGTAATATACATTTTATCCACAACTTAAGTAATTTTACTTAAAACCCCTCTCCCTGCTCCCTGCTATACAAGGGTTTGGTGAGTTGCTTATCAAGGATAGCCCAGATGGAGATAGGGAGAGAAGGGCGAACTCCCCCCTACGAATATGATAACTTAATGACTAGTAGGTGTTTGGTGCGTTACGCGCTCTGCGCGTAACGCACCAAACATGAGTAATGAGTTTTGAAGTAATAAGTAATGAGTAAGAAGG
>NZ_JALKVM010000003.1:0-38743 GCF_057440575.1 Johannesbaptistia floridana | reverse complement strand
GTAGCATCTACTGTATTTTTTGGACTAAAGTCCAACTACGAACCTCATTTTTAACCGAGGAAAATTCCCTAATAATCTGGTGGGGTGGCGGAATTGGTAGACGCGCTAGTAAAAATATCCTTATGCAAAACCTAGTCTGATTCAGGCCGAAGTATAAGGGTTATCGAGGGGACTAGTAGCTATAAAGTTGTGTAGGTTCAAATCCTACCCCCACCACCATAATAACTAAGCTCATCTCAAGAGTTTAAAAAAGCAATCATGGCTAAAAACTATCAATTCATCAACAAAAATAAACAATATACTCCCCAAAGTCAACCTATTCCCGGTAGGGAAGAGGAAATGATTCAAGGAAGATCTGGTGGTTTTGCCTTTGATGTAGGTATTTGGAGTATGTTACGGCGTTGCTTACTTGTAGGAACAGCGCAAAGTACCTACTATGCAGATAAGCGCGAACTAACGGATGATTTTATCAAAGTAATTGAAAAGGCGATCGCCCTAGACCCCCAGCGAGTAGCTCAAGAAATTGTCTACGCTAGTGATGGGAGAGCGATTAACAATAGTGCGCCTATTTTTGCTCTGATGTTGCTATCTATGGGAGAAGCAAAAGCAGCCAAAAAAGCTTTTATCGAAATCTTTCCCCAAGTAGTTCGTACCGCCAGTCATTTCTACGAATGGTTAAATTATACAAAATCCTTTAGAGGTTTTGGCCGAATCGTTAAACAAGCTGGACGTAATTGGTTATCAAATCCAGATGTGAAGAAACTAGCCTATCAACTGTTGAAATATCAACAAAGATATGGTTTCTCTCACCGTGATGCTTTACGCCTATTTCATCTTCAACCACCCACTGAAGAACATAATCAACTATTCCAGTGGGTAGTAAAAGGTTGGGAACAACTGCCAGAAGAAATTCCCCATCAAAGCTTAGCACAGATTTGGTGGTATGAATGGTTAAAACGCAACCCAGACCAAAGTCATCGGGCGATCTCCCAAGGTAACCTTACCCATGAAATGGCAGCGCCTGTGGGTAAAATGGATAAACAAGCTTGGCAATTACTGTTTAATCAGATGCCTATAGGTGCCTTATTGCGTAATCTAGGTTCTTTAACAGAAATTGGCGTATTAAGAACTGATTTACCTGAAAATCTTGACAGAGTAGAATCTGTACTAAATAATCCTCAACACTTACGTAAAGGCCGAATTCACCCTATAGATGTGTTGAAAGCTCTTAAAACCTATCAATCGGGAGGTAAATTAGGTAGAAGTACCAAAACTTGGCAACCAGTAAGACGTATTGTCGATATCTTAGAAAAAGCAGTAGAACTATCTTTTAACACTCAACCTGCAACAGGAAAAGTATTTTTACACGCTGTAGATATTTCCGGTTCTATGTCTTGTGGTGTAGTCAATTCCGTAGGTTTAACCTGTTGTGAAATTGCTACTGCTATGGCATTAGTTACCGCCAAAGCGGAAAAAAACTATACTATTCGCGGTTTTTCTACTCAGTTTCGCGATTTAAATATTAGCAGCAACGATAGTTTTAGTTCAGCCTTAAAGAAAAGCAGTAATCAAAACTTTGGCGGCACAGATGCTTCTGTAGCCTACGATTGGATGATTAAAAATAAATTCAAAGCTGACATAGTTTGTTTTTGGACTGACAGCGAAAGTTGGGCAGGTTATAAACATCCTAGTCAAGCGTTAAGGGAATATCGCCGCAAGGTCAACCCCAATGTTAAAGCCGTTTATGTAACTTTAGCACCCTATCAATTAACTTTAGTTGATCCACAAGATCCTCTATCCTGGGATTTAGGCGGATTTGACCCCGGTATCCCTCGCTTAATTCAAATGTTGGCTAATGATGAAATTTAAATAATTACTTTTCAGTCAAGAATTAATTTCTTGGCTGTTTTATTTAACTAAAATAGTATAAACTGACTTTAAATGTTAACTTAAATAAATAATCCTCCTAGAGTAAACATGAGAATTTTAGTTACAGGTGGTGCTGGTTTTATCGGTTCCCACTTAATTGATTGCTTAATGTCCCAAGGTCATCAGGTTATTTGTCTGGATAATTTTTATACTGGACATAAACGTAATATTAGTAAATGGTTAGATAACCATAATTTTGACTTAATTCGCCACGATATCACTGAACCGATACGTCTAGAAGTAGATCAAGTATACCATTTAGCCTGTCCAGCTTCACCAATTCACTATCAATATAACCCAGTAAAAACAATTAAAACTAATGTAATGGGAACTCTTAATATGCTAGGCTTAGCTAAAAGAGTAAAAGCCAGATTTCTTCTAGCATCTACATCAGAAGTGTATGGAGACCCTGAAGTTCATCCTCAACCAGAAGAATATAGAGGGAATGTTAATTGTATCGGAATTAGAAGTTGTTACGACGAAGGAAAAAGAGTGGCAGAAACTCTAGCCTTTGACTATCATCGTGATAACAAGGTTGATATTCGCGTAGCCCGCATTTTTAACACCTACGGTCCTCGCATGTTAGAAAATGATGGGAGAGTTGTAAGTAATTTTGTAGTTCAAGCCTTAAAAGGAATACCCCTAACAGTTTATGGTGACGGTTCTCAAACTCGCAGTTTTTGTTATGCTTCAGATTTAGTATCTGGATTAATGAAACTAATGGAAAATGACTACATTGGACCAGTTAATCTAGGAAATCCCGGAGAATACACAATTCTAGAATTAGCAGAGAAAATTCAAAGTATGATTAATCCTGATGCAGAATTGAGTTTTAAACCTCTGCCTCAAGATGATCCAAGAAGAAGACAACCAGATATTACTAAAGCAAAACACTATTTGAACTGGGAACCTCAAGTAAAACTAGAAGATGGGTTAAAATTAACCATACAAGATTTTCGAGAAAGATTACAAAATCAAACAGAGACAGTGAAAACAAAATAATCATGTTTTAAATAATTACGGTTAAAGTATTATTAATTAATTATCAATTCTAAAGTCATAAAATGTAGAGAGGGAAAAGAAAATATGCGTGTTTGTGTAATCGGAACTGGTTATGTAGGATTAGTAACAGGTGTTTGTTTAGCTGAAATTGGACACTCTGTTATTTGTGTAGATAACAATGAAGAAAAAGTTAAACTAATGAAGTCAGGACAATCCCCTATTTATGAACCAGGATTGTCTGAATTAATGCGGAGTTGTTCTCAATCAGGTAAATTACAATTTACTACGGATTTGCAGGCAGGAGTAGAACACGGAGAAATCCTGTTTATAGCAGTGGGAACTCCTTCTTTGCCAAATGGAGAGAGTGATACACGTTATGTTGAAGCAGTAGCAAAAGGAATAGGATCTCATTTACGTGAAGGATACAAGGTAATTGTAAATAAGTCTACTGTACCAATAGGGTCCGGTGATTGGGTGAGAATGATTGTTTTAGACGGTATAAGCGAACGCCAAAAAGTATCAAAAGAAAAAGCAATAGAAGAAATAAATGCAGATTTCGACGTAGTTAGTAATCCAGAATTTCTACGAGAAGGTTCCGCAGTATATGATACATTTAACCCAGATAGAATTGTATTAGGTAGTAACAGCGATCGCGCGATCGCTATGATGAAAGAATTATATCAACCAATAGTAGAACGGAAATACGCAGAAGACCCCTCACAACTAAATATACCAGTGGTAGTGACGGATTTGAATTCAGCAGAAATGGTGAAATACGCAGCTAACGCCTTCTTAGCTACGAAAATTAGCTTTATTAACGAAATAGCGAATATATGCGATCGCGTAGGTGCAGACGTTACTCAAGTAGCCCAAGGCATCGGTTTAGATTCAAGAATTGGTCAGAAATTTCTCCAAGCAGGCATAGGCTGGGGAGGGTCTTGTTTCCCTAAAGATGTTTCAGCTTTAATACATACAGCCAATGACTATGGTTATCAAACCGAGTTACTCAACGCAGCAGTAGCCGTTAATCGACGTCAACGTCTAATTGTAATAGAGAAGTTACAAAAAGAACTAAAAATTCTCAAGGGCAAAACCATAGGCTTACTCGGATTAACCTTTAAACCAGACACAGATGATATGCGCGATGCCCCATCTTTAAATATAATTGAAGAGCTTAACCGTTTAGGAGCAAAAGTTAAAGCTTATGATCCCATCGTCTCCCAATCAGGCTTAAGTCATGGCTTATCTGGCGTATTAATGGAAACAAAACTAGAAATGCTCGCCGATGGCTGTGATGCTTTAGTATTAGTTACCGATTGGCAAGAATTTCTCAAACTTGACTACGAAAAAATGGGTCAGCTAATGAACCATAAAATAATTATAGATGGACGTAACTTTCTTGATGCAAAGAAAATCAAAGCAGCAGGCTTTAATTACGTAGGTGTTGGTAAATAGCTGACAGGGTGACAACTTTTGTGGAAATGAAGGAAGAGGTGAGAGGAATGCACGAATGAGTGAATTTAGAATGACCGAATGCGCGAATTTAAGCAATCATTAACAATAGTCAAGCTAAAAATTAATTCTAAATTCTTCATGTATTTATTCTTCATCGCCCACTTCCTTGTCACCCCTTGAGAGTAAAAAATGAGACTTAATTACTATCAACAAATTCCCCAGTTTAATTTAGAAGTTCGAGAATCTCTATTTAAGGGAAATATTTTATTATATCAGTCAAGTCAAACCAGTTTAGCCTTAATAGCAGAAGTAAAGAAATTAATCGCTGATGTGCTCAAAGTAGAAGATATACGCCACGCCGATACCCTATTAACAGAAACAGTATTTTTTGAGCGCATGGGTAAACTTAGACGACTAATCTACTTAGAAGAACGATACCATAATTATGTGCGGGAACTAGTTAGGGAATGGGGATGCGACCCCAAAAAAGTCCTATTTGACCCCTTTCGACTCAGAATAATTTGCTCTGGAGGTCATAAAAATAATCGCGCGGCACCAGTTTATTTTCCCCACCGCGATACTTGGTACGCCCATCCCCAATCTCTAATTGTCTATTGGTTACCCCTAGATGATTTGCAAGCAGAGGAAACTTTTGCTTTTTATCCTGATTATTTTCAGCAATCAGTCCCCAATAACTCAGAAGTTTTTAACTATGATGACTGGGTTAAAGATGGGCCAGAATTGAAAATTGGCTGGCAAAAACCAGATTCAGGGATAACTGCAATTTACCCGAGTTCACAAGGGAAAATACCACCCCAGTCGTCCCTAAATTTTGCTTGTCAAGCAGGAGAACAATTATGGTTTTCAGGTTCCCATTATCATGCTACTTTACCTCAAAATACAGGCAAAATTCGCTATAGTTTAGACCTGCGTTTAGTTCATGAGGATGATCTAGAAAACCAACGAGGGGCCCCTAATCTGGATAATCGCTCTCACGGTAATATAATTAAAGACTATCTTAGAACCTTTTGAACAGCAGCGATCGCCGAGGCTAATTTTTCTTCCTGACTTCCCGACAGTTTAACCAATGGCCTATTTTGCTGTTTTTGCTGATATAAATTGAAAAACTTTTGGCGGGTGTCGGGGTGATAGCGATGTATATCTTCAACCCAGGGTAAATCATTGTCCATGATTAGATATAAATCATAGTGGCTCTTTTGAGAGGCTTGGATCAGTCCCTGGGGACATTGATTAAATAGAATTTGACACCAAATCGCAGTAGTAAGGATATCAGTGTCACAAAACAGCAGTTTATTCGCTTCTCGGGTTAAAGCTATTTCTGAAGCTTTTTGCCCTTTGGCGATCGCTTCTAAATCCTCGATGTTGAGATTTTTACCTTTGTGGAGTATATAGGAATAGGCGTATTCTGGAACCCCTAGGGTTTGAAAATGTTGGGCTAAATTTTTCACTAAAGTTGTCTTACCTGTTGATTCTGCACCGACAACACAAATCTTTTTCACAAAATACGGTCGCACAACTTCCGGGAGATAATCCCAATTTTTCAGGGGACGATTGCGAATCTCAGTCCCACTAATCGGTATAATTTCACGTCCCATGTTACTAGGGATAAAAGTTGCCCCCAAAATCTCCCCTAGAGGCTGACCATAGTCTTCTCCTGCAAAGACAAAATCAGGGCGATGAGGTAAAATTCTCAAGAGGGTTTCTTGCCAAATTTGCCAGAAATTAGAGTCATCTTCGGGTTTTTGCGGTATATCTTCCGTTAGATGCAGTACAGTAGCTTGGGGAAACATTTCCTTCATCCACTGGAAACGGAGGTCCCCCGGAATAGGTTCACTAGGAAGGGAACAAACCAAAATAATTAGGCGATCTACAAAATTAGCTGCAAACCTGACTAAGTAACAGTGTCCTCGATGAGGAGGCATAAATTTTCCTAACAGTAAACCAATTTTCATATATGGCCAATAGACAGGTAGGGAACGAACAATTATTTTATCTTTTTAGGGTTTGAGTCAAAAGGCTTTGAGGCAACAGGCAAAAGAAGGCTAAGTGTCAATTAGGTAAACAATTCGACAATTTTTCCTAATAATCATGGCTACTGCTATAGTAGAACAAATAACCATTAACTCCTGATTTCTTTGCTTTACTAGTAATGGCAATTGTTATAATTGCCCAAAAAAAAAAGGAATTTTTCTAGCTTTTTCCTTGACAAGGCGTTGCTTTTGATGGTATTCTTAGATAATGGAGATATTGACACTTTTTTTGTAAACGCTAATATTTCCATTATCTAATAAATATATCATAAAAAAAAGGAAAAAGTCAAGAGAAAGCCAAAAAAACAACAGATGAATTAACGGATCTAGTATGAGTTGAGCTTTAGCCCAAAATGGAATTAAGATATTCACCAAACCAGGTCTGATCTAACAGAGGAAATGGTTCATGAAAGTCTCTTTTAAGCCAAGTTAAGTCAAAATGCACTCCTGTAGCGGGGAATAAATCCAAACAACGATTAAAAGCCAAATAAACTAGAGATTGCTCAGGATCTAAACATCGGTTATGGCATCTTTTTCTCCAGGCTTCTGGGTCTTCTAGTTCTAGTTTAATCCCGTATTGCTGTATAGCTGCAATTAATTGAGTGAGTAAGAGGTTTTCAGGATTAGCAAGATGATAAGTAGAGGCTTCACCAGTCAGGGATAGTGATACCATGGCATGAGCAGCATAGTCCACGGGGATTAGATTAAGGGAGAGACTCGGATCAAAGTCATGAGGAATTGTTCCCAAGGATTTTACCCCTCTAATAAACATACTCAAGAAGTTGCGATGAGAGCAGTAACCGCTTTGAGTATCACCTGTTAACAGACTAAAACGATAGTTTTTAAGCTCACAAGCTGATGGCGGGATTTGAGTTAACAGATATTCGGAGGCCCATTTAGTTTGAGTATATCCCCCCTTGATCTGTTCTGCTTCCGGGAGATGATCGCTTTCATAGATTATCTGGTTATCTTCTCCCCTAGGAAGCAATACTGAGAGACTAGAAGCATAATTGAGTTGTTTGCTTTTACCCTCACAACTGAAACGTAATATTTCTTTGGTACCATTAACATTAGTCCCTCGCAAGGTTGCATAGGGATGGACCATATTTACCCAAGCGCCGCAATGATAGACCTTATCTATGGTTTCTATTAATATATGCCAATCTTTAGGACTCAAACCCAGCAATGGTTTACTTAAGTCTCCTAAAATTGCTTTAATTCTGGGATTATTGTTAGGTAGTTTGGAGGGGTTGCGCACTAAACAGTAAATTTCTGCCTCGGTTTGCTGTAATAACTGTTTAAGCACATAGCTACCTAATAATCCAGTGGCTCCTGTTAACAAGATTTTGGTTAATTTTGAGGGTGGAGTTATACTAAATCCGTTTATTAAATATCCTTTAGAAAAAAGCAGGGAGCAGGGAGACCGGAGCGGGGAGAGACAAGCTTTCAGCGTTTCCGATAAGTAAAAAGATAGAGAGGTTTTGTCAACTGGATTTGGTGTTAAATAGGGTAAACGCCAATCTGGTTGAAAAGCTACATCCTGTTTTAACCATTGGGAGGATTTAGCCTCAAATGTATGCTGAGTTTGGGCTTGCTGGGCGATGGTAGGATGTTCGACTAGGATTGAAGGGGAAGAAAAGACTAAACCATGTAATTCGGCTTCTAAGAGCAATTTAATGGCAACTAGAGAGTCTCCCCCCACTGCAAAAAAATTATCGGTAATTCCAAAGTTGTGATGACCTAATACCTTGGCCCAAATATCCCATATTTTTTGTTCTAATTCGGTTTTGGGGAGAATTTGCTGGGCTATATTAGACGGTGTTAGGGGCAATTTAGCTAGAGTTTGATAATCGATTTTTCCTGTAGCTGTTTCGGGCATTTCCTCTAGATATTCAATCTGAGTGGGAATCATCCAAGCAGGTAATTGCTTATCAAGAAAGCTGATGAGATTAGCCTGATATTTAGCAGTCACAAATGCCATTAAAACCTCAGAAGTACCAGAATAAAGAGGACGTTTTAAAACAGCAGATCTAAGAATAGCAGGATGTAGCTTAATCTTAGCTTCAATTTCTTCAGGTTCGATTAATTGACCCCGTAACTTAAACTGGCGATCCAAACGACCAACAAAGGCGATCGCCCCCTGATTTAATTGTTGAACGCGATCGCCGGTACGATAGTAGCGCTTACCCTCTATTTCGACAAATTTTTCAGCAGTTAATTGGGGGAGATTAAGATAGCCTCTACTAACACCAATGCCACCTATATAGAGTTGATTATCAATGATTTTATATTCTACTCCCGGGAGAGGATCGCCAATTAGGGGTTGTTCCCAGGAGGTGCGATCGCAGACACAGAGACTGCTGCACACCGTAGTTTCTGAAGGACCATAAACATTAATCACCCGAAATTTTTCGGCCCATTTACGCACAATATTAGGAGAACACACCTCACCCCCAATAATAATGGTTTGTAAGCTAGGGGGCATTTGCTCAGGAGTTAAAATTGACAAGAGAGAGGGGGGAATATCTAAATGGGTAATTTGACGTTGATGCAAAATCTTAATTAATTCTGGTCCATGTTTAAGCACGACTGGAGACTCTATAACTAAAGTTGCCCCTGATAGCAAACTCACCCCTATATCCGAAACAGAAGCATCAAAAGCGATGGACAGATAAAATAAATAATTACTCTCTAGGGTAGTCTGAAAAGCGGCAATCTGGGCCTCAATAAAGTTAACTATTCCTCGATGTTCTACCATCACTCCTTTTGGTTGTCCAGTGGAACCAGAAGTATAGATGACATAGGCAAGTAAATTACTTTGAAGGGGGTAAGGATTCGGTTTAATCTCAAGGGGTAAAGGCAAGTCTTGGACTGTTAAAATATGTTTAATATTAGCATCCTGTTGAATAAAATTTTGATGTTCAGGGGGAAAAGAAGGTAACAGAGGAACAAAGGCGCAACCTGCATACCATACCCCTAAAATAGCAGCAATATAGTCTGCTGATTTTTCCAGAGATAGACCAATGAGGGTTTCAGGGGGATAATCTTGTTGGCGCAGTTTTTCCCCAATTGCCACGGCTTTTTGTAGCAATTGAGAATAGGTGATTTTTGTGCCTAAATCGATAATAGCGACGCCTTCTGGGTAACGCTCTACTATTTCTAAAAAACGAGTCCAAAACATTGAATTATTTTTTCTATTCCCTATTCTAGTATCAAGTAGCGCTATAGTTGTTATTTTTCCATAATATCAATTATTCTTAAGCTACTTTTGTATCTAAATTGAACTGTGAAGACAAGGGAACAGGGAGTTCCCTAAAAACGACAACTTATGTGTCCTAATAGACCTGTCTGTTGCTATACATTTTCTGGTTTAGCAGCGATCGCTAAGCAACGGGGAGAGGTGTGGCGCTCAAATACTTCTCCCTGAATACTACCATAAAATCTAACCTTCGTAAAACCTGTAGTTTCTAACATCCCTAAAATTTGCTCTTGGTCATAAAGCTTAGCACCACCGCCTTGATTTTCATGGCGTTTTCCTTCAGGAGTCACACAAGTCCAAGTTTTGTAAACCATATTAGTATTTGGGTCTAAATAAGACTCCCAGATGGTTGTATAGCCATTTTTTTTCTCTTGATGTTTAATTCTGTTACTAGTAGCAAACTCTCCCTTGACTTGCTCAGAATTTTTATAGTCTAGGGCAAAATAACCTCCTGGTTTTAAAGCTTCATAAGCACGCTTGAACATGAGTATATTAACCTGGTCATCAGTGCTATAACCAAAACTAGTCCACCAATTAATTACCCCTTCACAAAGCCGATCTGGTTTAAATTCATAACTATTACCACAATAAAATTCACAGTCTAGCTGCTCTTTTTTGGCTTGAGCGATCGCTTTTTGAATATAACTTTCTATCAAGTCAACTCCAATAATTTTTATCCCTTTTCTAGCTAGGGGTATAGCAACATCCCCCAAACCGCAACCTTGATCAAAGACAGTATCTCCTGGTTTTAATTGCAGTTTCTCCTCTAAAAAAGTAACTATAGCTGCGGTTTGTGCTGCTGTTCTTTGTAAGCAGTGTTGGGCAAAGATATCATCATAAAATTGTTGGTGCCAAGGTTCTGGTTGCATGGTATAAATCCTATAATTTTAGGCGATCGCCTAAAATAGCTGTGGTTAAGATCATCATTAAAGCTGGTTCCATGGCTTGACGTTGTTTCATGGTTAACTGAGGTAATTTTTCTAGGAGTGCTAAAACTTTATCCTGGTCAAAAAAGTTAAGATTTTTAAAGCTTTGACTCCTGATTATATCCTGAATAAAACTATCAAGCTTTGGAGAGGAGTAACAACTTACTGGAGGAGCCATAAAAGGATGCTTTTGGCGCTGATAAATCTCTTGATTAACTAAAGGTTTAACAGTTTCCCTCAAGATATATTTTTCTTGGAAGTTTTTAATTTTTAAATCAACGGGCATAGTTCTCACTAGCTCAAATAAATGATGATCTAAAAAAGGTAAACGCCCCTCAATTGATTGGGACATTTCCATCCCATCCCCTAAAGTTTTAAGGATATAGTTAGCTAAGGCTAGTTTGGTCCATAAATAGAGGGATTGATTGACTCGATGTTTCCCTAATAGCTGCTTCTCTACATCCACAGTTTTAATTAGTTCACCATAACAGTCTATCTGCTGAAAATCCGCTTTATAGCTATCTGAGAGCAAGCTATTTACTCTATATCCTAAAGCGGCTTTAGCTGCTAAAAAACTGGGCACAAAACCAAGATATTTCTCTATAGCTTGGGTTGATAACTGCGCACCCTCAGCAATTTGTACGCCCTGAGAAACTAGATTTTCAGCAAAAAGTTGTAAATAATTTAAACTATTATTACTATTAGACCCTAACTTTAATAAATCCAGACGTAGATGAGGATAACCAGCAAAGACTTCATCAGCACCTTCTCCCGTTAATGCCACTTTAAATCCAGCTTGGTGAATTTTTTGGTTTAAGATATATTTAGCCGCAAAATGTCCATTTATTCCTAAACCTTCGCTGTAATATACAGCTTCTGGCATTTGTTCTACTAGGTCTTCTTGACTAACATTAATAATCTCTAAGTTAGCATGAACATGAGCCGCCATTTTACGGGCGATCGCTGCTTCATCATAGGAGTTATGATTAAAACTAACCGTAAAAGCTTGACAGGGTTGATTAATAATTTTAGAAGCTACAGCCAAGACAGCGCTGGAGTCTATTCCGCCACTTAAATGAAAACAAACGGGCACATCAGCTTTGAGACGTAGACTCACGGCTTCAAAAAACTGTGATTCTAGTCGTGTTTGCCATTCTCTCTCAGTATAAACTGCTGTCTGTGCTTCCGGTAGGTAATTAAGGTCCCAATATTTAAAAATTTTTACGGCACCATTTTGGGCAATTAAAGCATGACCTGGTTGGAGTTGTTTGACACCCTCAAATAGAGTGCGATCTTGAGGCAAATATTGCAGGTTAGCAGCATGAAAATAGGCATAGTTATCCCAAGCTGCCGGGATACCCATAGCAAAAAGGGCCTTAGCTTCGGAAGCCAGATAAAAGCCATCTTGAGTTTGAGTATAACATAGGGGTTTAATGCCGAAGCGATCGCGTGCTGCCAATAATCTTTGTTGATGGTCATCCCATAAAATAAAGGCAAACTCACCGCCACAGGTTCACTATAGGCAGCTTGTTGAAAGGAGATGGATGCAGGGATGGGATAAACTACTGCGGCAGGTACGACTATATACTCTGAAAAGGCCCCATGGCGATCAATACCTAGCATAGTGGTGTGTTGACAATTATCTTGCCTCCTTGATTGGCAACTAGGGCATTTTTGACAAGGAATAATAGGCATTACGGTAACGCGATCTCCCTCTTTTAAGCCTTTTGCTTGGCTGCCTATTTGTTCAATTATCCCTGAGAATTCGTGGCCTAAAATTACTCTGTCTTGGCTTTTGATTTGTCCCTGTGCTACATAGATATCAGTTCTACACAAACCTGCACATTGAACACGAATGAGTACATCTTCGGGGTTTTCAATCTTAGGTTGGGGTAGATTACTGATTTTGACGCTTTGACCGTCTTTTACTATAGCTTTCATCTAGAAAAAAGTCTTAGGTTTGACTAGGGCTAAGGACCACTAAGTTTATTGTAGCATGGCAGGGGCGATCGCCTCATACCAAATCCGGTTATGAAATAGCCCTATCTAGTAATTGTGGTAATCTTTCGGGGAGAGTATCACCCTTTGGTTCTATTTTTTGATGATAGTATTTTTTATAGAAGTTTTCCATCAACTCTAATAAATATTCTCCTAGTTTATATAATTAATAGATATACTATTGCCAGAATTAGAAATAAGTGTTCAACAAGTTTTTCAACAAGCAGGTTTAGCTTAATATAGGAATTACCAAGGGAGTGAGGTACATTTTCTATTCGCTGTTTTTAGGTTAAAGCACCAGTATTTTTGTACTGGTGCTTTGAGCTAAAATTTTTTATTTTTTACTGTCTTTCAATTTTCTCTTGATGATTATACCGTAGCTTAAACCAAATAAACTACCTAACATAGTTGTAGGTTCTGGAATAGTGGCAGGTTCTCTTTCAAATGTTGATGAATCATTATGAATTCGGATAAAATCAACAGAGCCAGCAAACGATTCATTTTGTCCAGTTGCAAAATCATCTTCAAAGAAATTTAAAATATTTTGAGCAGGAATTGCCTGACCTGAGATATCTGAAGCAGTAAATAAAGAAGTTCCATTCAAAAATACTTCAATTTCTTGTCCGGATCTTTCTATTCCAACAGTAAAATCATTACCAACTGAAACGTTTCCCGCGGTAGGTCCAATAGTGAAAAAGTCTATTGTTCCATCTAAAACATATAAACCCAAATCTGAATTTAAATCTTGATAATCAATGAGTTTGTTGAAACCACTAACACTATCATCTACAGAAAGCCTTAATTCTATTCCGTAATCAGTTGTACTAGGTAGAGCAGATTCAAGTCTCAAGCCTTCATTATTGGAAAAATTATATCTTCCATTACTAATAGCTCCTCCTGAAGGAGTTAAATCAAGTCCATTACTCAAAGTATCAGAAAAATTACCATTAAAATCATAGCTATTTAATAATTCTGCTTTAACAGAAGAAATAGAGAAAGGTATGTATAAAAAAGCAGAAGATAGTGCCAGTAGTATTGACGCTTTATTTTTCATGATTGTGTGAATTAAATTTTACTAAAATACACGTTTTATCATAATGTGTTTTTTTTGTTAGTCAACATAATACTTAAACTATTACTTAAGTTTTTAGGACTAAAGTCCAACTACGAACCATCGCTTTTTTGATAAAACAGTTTAACTTATAGCAATGACCAAATAGATGTTAACAGTTATTATCATGAAAAGCCCCCCTCTCCCGCAGGGCTGTTTTGTTCTTGACAAAGAAAATGGTGAGGAGAAGCAGGGAGCACGGTCGCACGGTCGCACGGGGTGCAATAAACTTACTCAAAATTGCCAGCGAAAGCGGAGAGCGCCTTAGAGGCTGTTTTTTGGTCAATAATCTTGAGTTATTGGGAGGCGCTCTCCGCCACTTCATAAGTTATTTGTGACCCCAAACCATTAACTGGTAAAGGCTGGCAATATTGAGCAGGTTTTCTCTCGCGGAGAGGGGATTTTTTACTAATAATAAATCCCCTTTTTTCTAATGATAGCTAAAAAGAGCGTAAACTTTTGTTGTGTCTAGCTTCTAGCTTACAACAAAATTTTAGAATAAAACAGCCCTGCCCCTCTCCCGACTTTGGGGAGGTTTTTAACATTTCGGTGAGGACGGGACAAGCTCAGATCTTGCATCTTTTCCAAAAGTTACTGGTGATGATTGAGTAATGAGTTTTGAAGTAATGAGTAATGAGTAAGAGAATTGATGCTAAACGCTTAAAAATTGATTCTCGCCTGTTGGCCTATTTAGTACTTTTGTATTTGCGTGCAAGATAGAGGAACGAAGACAAGGAGACAAGGGAGATAATACAATTAAAACAGCGTGTTTTCATACTAATGTACACCTAAAATACAGATACTTCCTTGTCCACTTTCCCTCCTTGTCTACCTTGTCTTACTTTAACTACAAGCTCTTGGTAAAAAACCTACCCTTGCGGGGGGTTGGGGGGATCTGTAAATAAAATATTGTTAACACTACAACGCTCATTGCTATATCTTAGATAGCAAGCACTACCTTTTTTTGTTTGCCCTACTAATAAGTATCGCTGTCTCTTAGCATCAATTTCTAATTCTTCTGCCCTAGCTTTTTCCTCATCACTAACTAAGCCTTTTATGGCATTCTCTAGAATAAGGCGGGCATTTTCTAACTCGATTATAGCTTCTTGATATAATTTGCGCCAGCGATCGCAAGCTCGGTCAAATGTCTAGTCTGCATTTTCTAGAGTCTGTCTAGCCCAATCTCCACTATACCAATTAGTTTTGTTCAGGTCATTTTGACAAAAAACATCACCCAGTATTTTACTAGCATCAATCTACTGCTCCACAATAACATTTCTTTGAGTATATTTAGGCATAACTGAGGTTGATTTTTAGTCAATTTTGCTAATTTATGGGCACCTTCTTCTAGAGAAATAGGTGTTCTACGTTTGAGATATCCCTCCTCTTCTTCTAAACCAAAATTCATCTCAATCCAGGCACTGAGGGGATGATTTAAGAACACTTCTAAACTTTGTTCTTGTTGAGGGGGGAGTCCTGTTTTGAGACATTCTTGTAATTCTGAGTTGGTGGGATAGGCACGAGAAATAGCTCTTTCTAAGGTTTCATCAATAACTTGATTGGCTTTGATTTCTTGCCCAAACAGTTTACTGGCTACCTCTGCTACAGTTTCTTGGCGATTTGCCCGTCTTTGGATGAACAAAACCGTACAAATAAAGCCACTGATATGGTTAATTCTCTATAATCTTTGTCTCCTAGGGGTTTAACATCAATTCTTTTACTTCAAAACTTCCTCACTTCAAAACTTCAAAAGTTCTTACTTATTACTTAAAAACTTCAAAACTTCAAGACTTCTTACTCGTTACTTCAAGATTCATCCACAACCAGTAACTTTGGGTAAAGATGCTTTGGTCTGAGCTAAAGGCGTATTCAGTATTTTTGTTCTCAAGACTCTTTTCTTAGGCGAAAGAGAAATGAACGGATGACCACAATAATTTGGTACATAAGTACTGGTGGAAGATGTGAGGTGAGTGAAGAAATATTCAGGTTAATCTTTATCGAAGCCAGCGAATAAATCAGCTAAAATTTGATTAGAAATTAAGAAACCATCGGGATCTTGAAGATGTAAACTTTTTAGGTTATTTAACTCTATCTTGTCATGGTTTTTTTTGACTTGCCCATCTACACTCACAAACTCAACTAAACCGAACTGATGATAAGGTAAAAGTACCTCGATAATTTTGACTTGGGTAGACAGATTAAACTGCCCGAGATTCACTCCTTGTTTAAGTCTTAAACCTAGCATCAAAGTTTCTAAAATCTGATCAGTATCAGAGAGAGTCTCTGCATCAATTACACTACCTGCTTCTACCCAAGCAAAGTATTCTAAACGAGTGCGAGGGCGAGTAAAGCGCTTCTGATTGAAGAAACTAGCCGCCCCCATACCAAAGCCATAGTAGGGTAAAATCTGCCAATAACAAAGATTGTGACGGCATTGGTAACCAGGTTGAGCATAATTAGAGATTTCATAGTGTTGATAACCTGATTGAGTAAGCACTTCCTGGGCTAATTTATACATTTTGGCACTATCGGTTTCTGTTGGTAGAGGCTTTTCTCCTGGTTGGTAACGTTTACCAAATACTGTAACTGGTTCTACTACTAAATCATAACAAGAAAGATGATGAGGAGCGTGAGCCACTGCTTGACTTAGTGACTCTTCCCACATCTGTAGACTTTGTGTTGGTAAACCCGAAATTAAATCGATACTGAAATTAAAACCATCTATTTCTTTAATTAAATCTACTGCATTCTTGATATCTGCTACAGTGTGTGATCTCCCACAACTTATTAATAACTCTTCCTGAAACGCCTGCACCCCCAAACTCAGACGATTAACACCTAATTTCTGATAAGCTTGTAATTGAGCACGATTAAAAGTTCCCGGGTCTACTTCTAGAGAAATTTCTGCCTCTTTAGCAATCCCAAACTCTTGATTAAGGGTATCTAAAATTATTGCCAAATCTGACACCGGAAGTAAAGAGGGAGTGCCTCCCCCAAAGAAAACTGTAGTCAGAGTCTTTTTATCTATATTGATACTCTTAATCTCCTGACAAAGGGCATCAACATACTCTCTACTCATCTTTTTATTTTCTAAATTAGGGTGATTCCCTACTACGGAAATAGGAAAGTCACAATAATAACAGCGACGCTTACAAAAAGGGATGTGAATATAAGCCGCTTGGGGAATATTGTTAATCACTATATTTAAATGAAAAAATTGTTATCTTATCTTAGATGATCATAAATTATTCTTAAGTAAACTGGCATTACCTCAGACCAAAGCATCTTTATCAAAAGTTACTTGTGGTGGATGAATCTTGAAGTCTTGAAGTCTTGAAGTCTTGGAGTCTTGAAGTCTTGAAGTAAAAGAATTGATCCTAACCACTTAAAAATTGATTTTCGCCTGTTGGCCTATTTAGTACTTTTGTATTTGCGTGCAAGATATGAGATGACGAAGTACCGCCCGAAGGGCGATCGCTCTTCGGAATTGGCGCAAAAATCAGCATGACTACATATTACTCAAAATCTCTTGGGCAACCACAAATGTAATTAAATTATGATTGAAGATGTGATTCAATAGATATGATCACAAAACTAAAAAGATGTTCACTCTCTCAGCAGAACTTACCCAAAAATTAGCCCAACCTTTAGAAATTGGTTCAGTTAAACTAGCTAGTCGCGTTTTTCAGTCTCCTCTATCAGGAGTAACAGATTTAGTATTTCGGCGTTTAGTTAGGCGCTTTGCCCCTCAATCTATGCTATATACAGAAATGGTTAGCGCTAAAGAAATTCACCACCTCCCCCAATTACCTAAACTCATGGAAATTGCCCCGGGAGAAGACCCAATTAGTATTCAACTCTTTGACTGTCGCCCTGATTTTATGGCAGAAGCTGCTCAAAAAGCAGTATCAGAAGGGGCAATGACTATCGATATTAATATGGGTTGTCCTGTAAATAAAATTACTAAAAAAGGCGGTGGTTCTTCGCTTCTGCGTCAACCAGAAATAGCCCAAGCAATCGTGAAAACTGTAGTTGAGGCGGTCGATGTTCCCGTAACTGTAAAGACTCGTATCGGTTGGAATGACCAAGAAATAAATATTCTTGAATTTGCTCAAGGTTTAGAAGCTTCTGGTGCAAGTATGTTAACTATTCATGGACGTACTCGTGCTCAAGGATATCACGGTGAAGCCCGCTGGGAATGGATCAAAAAAGTTAAAGAAACTGTCTCAATTCCGGTGATTGCTAACGGTGATATTTTTTCTGTAGAGTCGGCGATAAAATGTCTACAAATAACAGGGGCAGATGGAGTTATGTGTTCTCGTGGTACCCTCGGTTATCCTTTTTTGGTGGGAGAAATCGACTATTATTTGAAAACTGGTCAAATGTTGCCTCAACCCACTACCTATGAGTTATTAGAATGTGCTAAAGAACATTTACAAGGATTGTGGGACTACAAAGGCGATCGCGGTCTTTATCAATCTCGTAAGCATTTAGCTTGGTATTGTAAAAATTTCCCCGGCGCTGCACAACTGAGAGATAAGTTATCTCGTATTCAAACTGTTGCTGAAGGCTTTGAGTTAATAGACAAAGCTCAAGATTATTTGCATTAATTTAGTACAAAATTACTGATTGCCCCTCATTAGTTCAGAAAAGCCGATTACTTGGTTATCAACCAAGTCATATTTTCTGATACTCATATCAAAGCACCAGAACTTATGTACTAAATTAACCTCAGAAAAAGTTCATTTCTCTTTCGCCTAAGATCTTACACTCGGTCAACCAATTTTTAAGCGTTGAGCATCAATTCTTTAACTCATTACTTCAAAACTCCAAGACTTCTTACTTCAAAACTCATTACTCATTACTTCAAAACTCATTACTCAACCTCAACCAGTAACATTAGGTAGAGATGCAAGATCTCAGTGATAGGCGATCGCCTTTTTTTAGATACAAGTCTTACTCAGTAAAGATTGAAAAATGTGTAAGTTAACAATTTTCCCTTCCTTATCATTTTTATGATTCAGGTGCAATCCTGATGGGGCGCAAGCCTTACTGATCTTCTTTTGATTAGTTTTACTAATTCTTCTCATTTTAGTGTATTATATTTATTTATTTGATTATTCTTAATTTTTCTTTTATAATTAAGCACCATAGATAGAAACCTATCAAAAAAAAAGAGAAGATAGAATAAAATAAATAAAGCTTATAACTTCTATTAGCTTGACAATGATCAAATCACAGGGAAACACATGCAGATAACAAATAAAATCCATTTCAGAAACGTAAAAGGAGACGTATTCGGCGGACTCACTGCCGCAGTTATAGCTCTTCCTATGGCTTTAACCTTCGGGGTAGCATCCGGCGCTGGCGCTTCAGCCGGGTTATGGGGTGCCGTCTTAGTTGGTTTTTTCGCTGCTCTTTTCGGAGGCACTCCTACCCTAATTTCTGAACCAACAGGTCCTATGACCGTAGTTATGACCGCAGTTATTGCCAAATCAATCGCTAGTAATAGTAATCCTGAACAAGGTTTAGCGATAGCTTTTACTGTAGTAATGATGGCGGGTGTATTCCAAATTATCTTTGGAAGCCTGCGTTTAGGTAAATATGTAACGATGATGCCATATACCGTGGTCTCTGGATTTATGTCCGGGATTGGTCTCATCTTAATTGTCTTGCAAATTGCACCTTTTTTAGGACAAGCTAGTCCTAAAGGTGGAGTGATTGGTACAATTCAAAGTTTACCTGAGTTAGTTACTAACATTAACCCTTTAGAAACGGCCCTAGCTCTCATAGCTGTGGCTATTTTGTTTTTAACACCAGCTAAAGTCAAAAAGATTGTACCACCTCAACTTATTGCTCTAATTGTGGGTACTGTTGTCTCTCTAATGTTTTTCGGTGATGCTGATATTCGTCGTATCGGTGAGATACCAGTAGGTTGGCCAGCTCTACAAACGCCTACTTTTAGCCCAGGACAGTTTAAGGAGATGTTTTTTGATGCTGTAGTCTTAGCTATGCTCGGTTGTATTGATGCCCTGTTAACTTCTGTGGTAGCTGATAGTTTGACTCGTACAGAACACGATTCAAACAAAGAATTAATTGGTCAAGGTTTGGGTAATATTGCCTCTGGTTTATTTGGTGGTATTGCAGGAGCTGGTGCGACTATGGGAACAGTGGTTAATATCCAAAGTGGGGGACGTACAGCTTTATCCGGTTTAACTCGCGCAATGATTTTGTTAATAGTTGTTTTGTGGGCAGCACCTTTAACGTCAAGTATTCCTCTAGCTGTGTTAGCAGGTATTGCCTTCAAAGTAGGTATTAACATTATGGATTGGGGTTTCCTCAAGCGCGTTCATAGAATCTCTTGGAAAGCCGCAGCAATTGTTTATGGTGTAATCGCTTTAACAGTATTTGTGGATTTAATCGCCGCCGTAGGTATTGGTGTATTCGTGGCTAATGTCCTAACTATCGAAAAACTATCGGAATTACGCTCTAAATCAGTAAAAACTATTACTGATGCTGATGATGAAATCGTCCTGACTCCTGCTGAAAAACAGTTATTAGATGTGGCTAATGGTCGTCTGCTATTATTCCATCTCAGTGGACCCATGATTTTTGGTGTGGCTAAAGCGATTCAACGGGAACACAATGCAGTTAATAACTATGATGTTCTGGTACTTGATTTAAGCGAAGTTCCTATTTTGGGTGTAACTTCTTCTTTAGCTTTGGAAAATGCAATCACTGAAGCAACAGAGGCAAAACGTGAAGTATTTATTGTTGGCGCCACTGGTAAGGTGAAACGACGCCTAGAAAATTTAGGTCTTGCTTCAGTTATTCCTCCTACTCACTGGATAGGCGATCGCATGGTAGCTTTACAACAAGGCTTGGCTATTATTCGCGAAAGGCAAAGCAACCAGTTTAATGTTGTTAGTTCAACTCAAGATCAAGAAATCACTAATATGTAATTGGATTATGAAAGACTCTGACATTTACCTCAGAGTCTTTTTTTTATTCTAACCACTTGACAATAATTTTCAATAAAGCTATATTATTTATAGTGTTCTCCTCTTAAGCAAAGGCAGGTGAAAGCGCTCTTATTCAGGGTCATGAGCGTCTCACCTGTTTTTTTTCTAGTTAAACTAGAGATTAGATTCAAATAAGTTTAGATCTCTTTATATGCAGAAAACAGATAATTACGACGTTATTGTAATTGGTTCAGGTATTGGTGGTTTAGTAACAGCAACTCAACTAGTAGCTAAAGGGGCGAAAGTATTAGTATTAGAACGCTATTTAATCCCTGGAGGAAGCGCTGGTTATTTTGAAAGACAAGGCTATCGCTTCGATGTAGGTGCCTCGATGATTTTTGGCTTTGGGAAAAAGGGCACAACCAATCTCCTCACTCGGGCATTAGATGCAGTCAATATGAGTATAGAAACAATTCCTGACCCAGTCCAAATTCATTATCATTTACCAGGAGGATTAGAGGTTAAAGTTGATCAAGACTATGAGAAATTTTTGCAACAACTCAATAATTATTTTCCCGAGGAAGAAGTAGGAATTCGTAAGTTTTATGACGAATGTTGGCGAGTGTTCAACTGTCTTAACTCTATGGAGTTACTATCTTTAGAAGAACCACGTTATCTAACTAGAGTGTTTTTTCAAAAACCTGCTTCATGTTTGGGATTAGTTAAATATTTGCCTCTGAATGCCGGAGATATTGCCCGTCGCTATCTAAAAAATCCTCAATTACTAAAATTTATAGATATGGAATGTTACTGCTGGTCCGTAGTTCCAGCAGATTTTACCCCCATGATTAACGCGGGTATGGTATTTTCAGACCGACATTATGGAGGTATTAACTATCCTAAGGGAGGGGTAGGTCAAATTGCCCAAAAACTCGTAGAAGGATTAGAGAAATTTGGAGGTGAGATTAAATATAAATCCAGAGTTACCGAAATCTTAACCAAGGGGAAAAAAGCCGTAGGCGTTTGTTTAGCCAATGGAGAAAAATACTATGCTAGACGAATTGTTTCTAATAGTACTCGTTGGGATACATTTGAGAAATTGTTACCCCCAGAAAAAATGCCCCCTAAGGAAAAAAGTTGGCAGCAAAGATATCAAAAATCGCCAAGTTTCCTAAGTTTACACCTAGGTGTGGAAGCGAAGGTTTTACCTCCTGCTACTGAATGCCATCATATTCTTTTAGAAGACTGGTCAAAAATGGAAGAATCCCAAGGAACTATTTTTGTCTCCATTCCCACCTTACTAGATCCAGATTTAGCGCCACCAGGCTATCATATTATTCATACTTTTACTCCAAGTTGGATAGAAGAGTGGGAAAATTTAACACCGAAAGCCTACGAAGAAAAAAAAGAAGCAGCAGCTAATCAACTAATTGATCGCCTAGAGAAAATATTTCCTGGTTTAATCGCTGGTTTAGACTACCAAGAAGTAGGGACTCCTCGGACTCATCGTCGCTTTCTAGGACGTGTTGATGGTAGTTATGGACCTATACCACGTAAAAAACTCCTGGGTTTATTAGGAATGCCATTTAATAGAACATCTATACCTGGTTTATATGTAGTTGGAGATAGTACTTTTCCTGGTCAAGGTTTAAACGCTGTGGCTTTTTCTGGGATGAGTTGCGGTCATCGCATTGCTGTAGATTTAGGATTCCCTAAATGAAAGAAGCTAAAGCTAAACTGAGGAAAAAACTCTTGCAACAGAGAAAATCTCTGTCTTTTCAACTGTGGCGACAGCAAAGCTATAGCCTCTGTCAACAGTTACAATCCCATGATTGGTTTCAAGAGGCGAAAACGATTTTAGGTTATTTTAGTTTTCAACAAGAACCAGATTTAACTCCTCTATTTGCTGAAAAAATCTGGGGTTTTCCTCGTTGTGTAGAAAAATCTCTATTGTGGCAGTTGTGGAGACCAGGAGATACTTTAGAAAAGGGTAAGTATGGCATCTTGACTCCTAGTCTTAAGGCAAAGGAAATATCTTCTCATCAAGTAGATTTGATTTTAGTGCCAGCGGTTGCCTGTGACTATCGGGGTTATCGCTTAGGTTATGGAGGGGGTTTCTATGACCGAATGTTGAGTCAACCTCAATGGCAATCGATACGGGCGATCGCTATTATCTTTGATTTTGCCTACTTACCGGAGTTACCTGTAGATGTTTGGGACCAAAAATTACCGGGAGTTTGTACTGAGTCTTTAATTAGGATTAACTCAAAGTCTTAGACAGAATCCGGGACAGATTAACTATCCCGGATTCTAGATTTTTACATTGTATCAAATAAACTGGAACCGGAGTCAGCTTGATTAGCTTTTTGTAAGAATTTTTGGTTAACTATTTCTCTAAAACTGTTTAAATCTTCTGACCAAAGTTGAATTTTTTCGGCGATTTGGTTTAATTTTTGTTCATCGCCAACATCAGTGAGATTATAGTTAAAGTTGCCTGAGAATAATAAGGCGGGAATTGATGATTTATCCCCCAGTTGTATTTTAGCTTCATTGATGCTTAAATTAAGTACAGATTTTTCTAACTGGTAAGATAAGTTTAATCCCGCCTGTAGAGGCGCTATGCCAATTTCTTTCCATGGACCGGATCCTAAAAGTACACCAGTAATAAATTTTCTAGCAGAATCAGGCTGTGTAGCTGGGAATGGTACTATAGTTTTGGGACTAATACCAACCTTTTGGTATTCAGCGTGGGGTAATCTTTTCACATACTCCATCACAATTTGAGGGCAGCTAAGGTCATTAGTTGATTTACCGCTAATGCCTTCGACAAAATTAATTACTCCTGGTTGGGCTAAAATACTAATACCATTTTTAAAGGCTATTTGACTACCTCTTTGACTGGTAACTGGTTGTTTAGATAATTCCCAATTACGAGGGATAATGCCGCTGGAGGTTAAAAATTCGTAGGTTAGCATTACTGGATTGAGATTGTTACCCGCTAATGCTAGAGTAATTTCTTCAATATCCTGAGTAGGTATAGGATTAGTTGATGATGTGCTTGAAGCTGTGCTCATAAATCTCTCGATAATTTTCCTTTCTTAGATTAACTTTTTTAGTAACATCAATCAACTATTAATTTTTTTTTAACAAAATAACTGCATAGGCACATATTGCTTTTTCTTCTCCCACTGGTCCTAATTTTTCGTTAGTGGTTGCTTTGATACCTATTTGATTTTCTTCAAGGTTGAGGGTTGTGGCGAGGCGATCGCGCATAGCTTTTATATGGGGTTTCAACTTCGGTTTTTCTGCCACAATCACACTATCAATATTTCCAATCTCCCACCCCTGAGATAAAATCAGCTTGTTTACTTGTTCTAAGAGTACCAAACTATCGGCGCCTTCCCATTGAGGATCGCTAGGGGGGAAGTAATGACCTATATCTCCTAAACTTAGTGCCCCTAACATAGCATCCATAATTGCATGAGTCAAAGCATCAGCATCACTATGTCCTAATAAACCTAGATGATGGGGAATTTTTACTCCTCCTAAGATTAGTGGTCTTTCTGGGACCAACTTATGTAAATCATAACCATTACCGATACGTATATTCATAATTTATCAATATTGAATTTAATAAAGGTGTTCTACCATGATTATCTTGGGTATTGATATTAGGTGTCAGGACTGTCTGTATGTAAAAATTAAAATGACTACTGCTCATTTATTATAAATCAGCGCAAGTCCTTATATAAAGAGTTTTTTAGACAAATTTCTTCTCTTTCAAAAACCCGCTACCAGTTCAAAAACCCACTACTAGAACCTAATAAAAAGCTCGCAAGAAACATGAAAAATTTCAGCCAGTTTTTTTGCTTGTTGTTTGCTAATTTCTCTTTTGCCATTAATAATTTCAGAAATAACACCACTAGATCCAACCTCTGCACGTACTAAATCAGCTTGGGTATAGTCATGGGATTCCATCAGAAATTTGAGAATAGATAATGGTGTAGAATGTTCTCCTGGTTGAAATATCCTCTCTTCATACATTTCAATGAGTGCAGCCCACACTTCTAGTATTTGATCTTCTAATGTAGTTCTATCTTGTTTAAAAAAGAGTTTTTCTGAAATTGACAACGCTTCACAATACTGTTCTTCTGTTTTAATAACAAAAGGCAATATGTCCATATTGTTGTCAGCATTTTGATTTTTAGAAATAAGGGTCATTTTTCCAAGTATTCTTATCGTACTCAGCGTGTGTCAAAATGTATTTAATGAAAATTATTTTCTTAACATAATCTATTCCTACGATTAAACGGTAACTATTTCCTTTAATGTTAAATACAGTAAAGTTACCAACTGAATCTGCATGAGGAAAGGTTTGACGAACATCATTAAGACAAGTCCAATCAGCTTTATTGGCAATCTTATACCAGTCATTTAAAGGTTGTTTAAGATCTGGATGATTGCTTGATGCTTCTCGAATAGTTTTATAACTGATAATTCTCATTACGAATTTTGATATATTTTTATACTCTCAAAATGAGAGTAATTTGTCAAGTGTCAAAGACTGGTTCACGCCGGATGAGAGTGGGTAAACTCAGATCTTGCATCTTTATCAAAAGTTACTGGCGGTGGTTGAGTAATAAGTAATGAGTAATGAGTAATGAGTAATCAGTTAAAGAATTGATCCTAACCCCTTAAAAGGAGGCAGGAGGCAGGAGGCAGAAGGTCGGCATAGATGGGGATTTTAAAAATTGATTCTCGCCTGTTGGCCTATTTAGTACTTTTGCACTGGTGGAAGATCTAAGTAAACTCAGATCTTCCACCAAAACCCCACACCAAAGCATCAAAACCCAAATGTTACTGTTGGCCAATTTCTGTACTTTTGTACTTGCGTGCGAGCTTTTCTGAGTAAAGGCGATCGCATAAGAAAAAGTAGGCTTTTAGCCTTCGATTTTGTCCTTCCCCTGTGAGCGATCGCCTCTTCTAATAAGATAAAATCATAACTAGTAAAATCTACAACAGAATTAATTATGGGACTTCTTATCGATGGTGTTTGGCACGATCAATGGTACGATACAAGTAGTACAGGAGGTAGATTTGTTCGTAAAGCATCTCAGTTTCGTAACTCGGTAACCACCGATGGTAGCGAAGGTGGGTATAAAGCTGAATCAGGACGTTATCATTTATATGTTTCTTATGCCTGTCCTTGGGCCCATCGTACCCTAATTTTCCGAAAACTCAAAGGATTAGAAGAGATGATTCCTATCTCTGTGGTTAATTGGTTTATGGGTGAACATGGGTGGACTTTTGAACCAGAAGATGGGGTAATTAGTGACCCTATCTTCAATGTTAAATATTTACACGAAATCTATACTAAAGCTGACCCAAAATATACCGGAAGGGTAACTGTACCAATTCTTTGGGATAAACAAACTCAAACCATTGTTAACAATGAATCTTCTGAGATTATTCGGATGTTTAATTCTGCCTTTGATGAAATTGGCGCTAAACCCGGAGACTATTACCCAGAATCTTTACGAGAGGAAATAGATAAAATCAACGATCGCGTTTACAACACTGTCAACAATGGTGTCTACAAATGTGGATTTGCAACCACCCAAGAAGCCTATGAAGAAGCATTAAAACCCCTATTTGATAGTTTAGATTGGCTAGAAGAGAAACTATCTCAGCAACGTTATTTAACTGGAGAAAAAACTACCGAAGCCGATTGGCGCCTATTCACCACTTTAGTAAGATTTGACCCTGTTTATGTGGGACATTTTAAGTGCAATATCCGCCGCATTGTTGATTATCCTAATCTTTGGGGATATCTCAGGGATTTATATCAAACTCCTGGAGTAGCTGATACCGTCAACTTTAAACATATCAAAAGACATTATTATCAAAGTCACGGCACTATTAACCCTACTAGAGTTGTACCCGTAGGTCCAGAAATTGATTTTATGGAACCTCACCAAAGAGGCTAAAATTCAGATCTTGCATCTTTATCACTCATTTACTTGTGGTGGATGAATCTTGAAGTAATGAGTAATGAGTAATGAGTAACGAGTAAGAAGACTTGACGTCTTTACGTCTTGAAGACTTGAAGACTTGACGTCTTTACGTCTTGAAGACTTGAAGACTTGAAGTCTTGAAGTCTTGAAGTCTTGAAGTAAAAGAATTGATCCTAACCACTTAAAAATTGATTTTCGCCTGTTGGCCTATTTATTACTTTTGTATTTGCGTGCAAGATTCTGAGTAAAAAATAGATATATCATTTCAAAGGACTCATGAGGTTGTACCTAACTCGGAGCCTCCTGCCTCAAAAGGATAACTTTTGTACCTCAGCAGAGTTAAAAACGCTATATTTGAGTAATCTGAGGGAGTAAATTTTAAATAAGGGTTTTTCTCGAATCTTTACCCCCTCAGTTTGGAATATTTAAACTTGAGATTTCATCAACTCAAAAGGCAGAAATTCTGATAAGGAGTTTTTATCTAAGTTGCGACCAATAAATACTAACCGGGTTTGGCGAGACTCGGTTTTTAACCACGGACGATCATAGAAATAATCAAAGCGATTACCCACACCTTGGATAACTAGGCGCATTGGCTTATTAGCTACATTAACAAAACCTTTGATGCGATAAATCTCTTGTTTTTCTACTAATTTACGTAATTGTGCTATTAAAGATTTAGGTTCAAAATTTTGGTCAACTACTAATTCTACAGAGTTAATCTCATCATCATGATCGTGGTCTTCTTCTTGATCATGATGAGAAGGACGACTATCTAGATTATCCTCTACCGCCGCATTAAATCCTAACAACACATTAGCATCTACTTTTCCTGATTCAATAGGAATAATTTTGACTGCTTCAGGTAATTGTGTCTTTAGCCATGTTTCTACTCTTGTAAGAGTGTCTTTATCTAGAAGATCAGTTTTAGTTAATAATACCAAATCTGCACAAGCTAATTGGTCTTCAAATAATTCTTCAATGGGAGTTTCATGAGATAAATTCTCATCCTCCTCTCTAGCAGTGGCGATCGCCTCTAAATCTCCTGCTACATTTCCTTGGGCGATCGCCTCTGCGTCTACTACTGTTACTACTCCGTCTACTGTGGCGCTATTGCGAATTTCTGACCAGCGAAAAGCTTTAATCAAGGGTTTGGGTAATGCTAATCCCGAAGTTTCAATTAAAATACAATCTAGGTTTTCTTTCCGCTTCAGTAATTCTTGCATAGTTGGGTAGAATTCTTCTTGTACAGTACAACATAGACAACCATTAGTTAGTTCTATAATATTATCTACCTTCTCATCTTCATCACATACTAAACAGGAGCGTAATAACTCTCCATCTATTCCTACTTCTCCAAATTCATTTACTAAAACTGCTATTTTTTTCCCTTGGTTATTTTGCAGTAGATGACGGATTAATGTGGTTTTTCCGGCGCCTAAAAAGCCTGTGATTACTGTTACGGGGATTTTGTGCATTTTTACTCCTTGTTTTCAACCTTCCTATCTTGACATATTAGGTTTATTATTTACACAATCAGACAGAAGTAAGAATCTCCCGGATTTTCAAATATAGCAAAAATTTAGCCCCCCTTTTTCGGTAAAGGTGGGCTTTTGCTTATACAAGTTTATTTGAACTCCTAACGGTTAATTTGATTTGGTTACGCTTACTATGGTTTACAGTATTTACATAATAACTCTTTCCCTAACTTTGGCTAAATTGACCTCTTCAGGTGTTGATTGTGCCTCAATCTTGAGCTTTTTAACAAACTGTAGAAAGATAACACCAATAGTAAGTTTAGCTTATTTGAGTAGTTATTATGTTGACCTAGAGCCGCAGACACTTACTCTAAATCTTTAACATCCCTGATTAGAAGCTTTTATTTATCTAACTTCTTTTTAGTGCATATATATAATATAACCCTACTTTTCTCTCTCGTCTCATTTTTGTTACAATACTTAATATCAAAGCGGCAATAAATACCAATACTGCTATAAGCTGTTAAGTATCTAAATGGAACTGTTAAGAGGAGGCAACAGGGAACCTCAGATCTTCCACCAAAACCCACTCATCTACTGGTGGTGGTTGAGTTTTGAAGTAATAAGTTTTGAAGTAATGAGTTAAAGAATTAATGCGATCGCCCTTAAAAATTGGTTGACACTCAAGGCGTATTCAGTATTTTTGTTCTCCTGATGCGATCTTAGACTAAAGAGAAATGAACTTTTGACCGCGCTTATGCGGTCATCTATGGCCCCGGATTTTAAATCCGGGGAACGGATGACCACAATAATTTGGTACATAAGTACTGGTGCTTTGATGTGAGGAACAGTTTTAATGCGTCTATTGCTTATAACTAGTTTTTTCAGCACAACCCTTATAAATATCTCTACACAGCAAAAGTTTTGCCCCCCTTTTTCGGTAAACTCAGATCTTCCACCAGAACTTCTGTACTAAATTAACCTCAGAAAAAGTTCATTTCTCTTTAGCCCATATCTCGCAAAGGTATACCAATTTTTAAGCGTTGAGCATCAATTCTTTAACTCATTACTTCAAAACTCATTACTTCAAAACTCAACCACAACCAGTAACATTTGGGTTTTGATGCAAGATGTGAGGTAAAGGCGAGCTTTTGCTTATACAAGTTTATTTGAACTCCTAAGAGGCTGTTTGTAAACTTTTGTTAAGTAAGAGCGCTCGCCAATATTTTCAAGTGCCAAAATTGTCTAAACAGCTTCTAAGTGCTATTCCACTATTAAATAAATCGTCAATAGTTTGTTTGTCTCTTAAAATAACTCCTATTTCATCCCTGTAAGTTAAATTAGGATCTGCACGAAATGATAAAAAATTAAAACTTGTTACTATAGCAAATTTATTATCACAAACAATTTGTTTTCTATGACTATTTTTAGTCTGCTTAAAGTTTAAGTTTTTGTACTTATTACTTAATTTTTCTAATTTATTAATTGACGATTGATCATTTTGAAAACTAGAACCTTTAATTCCATATATGATATGTACTTCTAGTTTTTTTGTTAGAGTTTTTTCTAAGGTTGAAAGAAACTCTGAGTCAACAACATTACTTTTTATCCAAGGTGATACTATCATTACTCTATTTTCGGCTTCCTGTAATGCTTTTAAAAGATATTGTCTAATTTCATAAGTATGAATAACCTCTGATATTCTTGTTTTGTGTTTAATTTCATCTAGTTTCTGTTTAAATTTTTGTGTTTGCTGTTTAATTTTATTGCTACCATTTTCTGATAAATAATCTGGATCGTTTAATGAGTTAATTTTTGCTGTAATTTTTTCTACATTCTTAATATCATCATTATTAATATCAATATCTGCGAATGATTCATCTGATGATATATCTTGTTTCATTCCTTCAAAAATAGGATCTAAAATTTTGTGTCCTTCGGTATATAATTTTTCTATATTTTCTCTATATTCTTTTTGAATTGAGTCTCTGGAAAAAATTTCATATTCTATCTCATTATCTTCAGGTTTATTTTTATATAAAACTAATAAAACCTTGTGCCATTGAGCATATACTTTTTCTATTTTGTTGACTTGTATTAATTCAATACGATTAGTTTTTTGATTATTTTGGAGAAAAATTTCAATATTTTCATAATAATTGATTAAATCTTCAATCTTATTTTTTCTGGGTTTTTTAATAAATGTTTTAATTAAATTTTCTCCATTTTTATTATAATTATAATTAAAAGAACTATAGTTAAAATAATCATTAATTTTTCCAGTTAAACCATCTAAATAAAAAGATTTGGTCTCTGAAATAGGAGCTGAAACTATTTGTTTTTCTAAACAATTCATTCCCTTTTCTGTGAGTTTTAATAAAAAATTTTCTCTAATTACCAAATTTCGAGAAGTTAATTCAGATAATACCTTTTCAACTATGTGCCTACCTAAGCCTAAAAAATTAGAAATGTCACTTATATTCCTTAATCCATTATTAATTACTTTCAGGAGAAATTCTTCGAGTAATTCTAAATCTCTATCGGCTAGGTAAGTAAGATCAAGCTCTAATATGTAAAATGGATAACCAATAGGTTTACAGTCAATGACGATCGCTTCGGGCAATGAATGATATTTGCGGATTTTTTCTTGAAATTTCTTAATTTGATTATTCATAGTTAAATAAAATTATTTGAAGGTAAAATAAGACATGAATCCTGATTATCAATATATTCAATTAAATCTTTAAAAGGATTAGGCATTTTATTGGGTGTTATTCCTTCATAAGCCATATTGTGATTCCCCACTATAATCAGTAATTGTCTAGCACGAGATAAAGCAACATTTAATCGGCGATCGTCAGAGGTAAACCCTAGTTGTTTTTTGGGATTATTTCTTACTAAGTCATAGATGATAATGTCACATTCTCCCCCTTGAAAAGCATCTACCGTATGTATAACTATGTCTAGGTTTTTCCAAAGATTCTTATTATTACAACTTATAGCTGATTCTAATATGCTAATTTGTGAACGATAAGCAGAAATAACACCAACTTCTTTATTTAAATTATCAGACTGACAACATTTTTGAATTTTTAATAAAATAGCTTTAATTACTTTTGCTTCATAAGGGTTACTTCGGCTTGTTCCCATTTTTTTCTCTTGTGATTGTTTTCCAGCATCACTTGTTGAAATCCAATAGATGCTCTTATCAAAAATTTCTAAATTATGCTGTTTTTCTTGACTATTGACAAGTTGACTGGATATTTGACTATCGTAGAATAAATGACTGACTAAATTACCAATATCAGGGTGCATTCTATACTGATTATTTAAAATAGTTTTGTTAGGATCAGGTAGTTCTTGGTAGAGATATTCAAATAAACTGGTTTCTAGTAGTTTTTTTTCTAAATCTTTTTCACTTTTAGCTCTATCTAATAGCTCTCGCTCAATAATTGGTGGTAACTGTTGATGATCTCCAACTAAAATAATTTTTTTTCCTTTAGCCATCGGAACAAAAGTTTCTGGTGCGGTTGATCTTCCTGCTTCATCAATAATAACCCAATCAAAGTTACGGTCTTTAAATCTAGCAACTCCTAAACAAGTTGCACCAACAACGTTAATTTCATCTATAAAAAAAGATATTAAATCTTGTTGTTTTCTTTTCAATTTATCATTCCACTCCTTATTTAAATTTTGTAATCTTATATAGTTTTCATAATTTTCTTGATTCTCACCTAAGATATTTTTTAATGTTTGATGTTCTTCTTCAATCCAAATTCTTAACTGTTGTTGTTCAGGAAATTCTATACCAAATTTTTCACTGTATTTTTGAACATATTGTAGTATTTCTTGCTCTAATTCTAACTTGTCACAAATTAATTCTAAAGCGATTTCAGAAAATTGATTAGAAAATGTATTTTCTTTATATATAACAAATTCTGAATTAAATTTAGTAACAGCCTGATTTAATTTAGTTGTTAAGGTTAATAAATCTTGATTTTTGTTTTTAATTTCTTCTAATTGTGCAATTTTTTTAACACCAGATAATAACTGCTCGTTTTTCTGCTGATAATCTTCCCAATATTCTAAAGAAAGATGACTTATTTCCTTTTGCCATCTTACTATCGCTTTTTCTACTTCAAATTGTTTTGCTTCCTCTTCTATCTTTTCTTCTCTACCTATTCTAATACACTTAATATTTTTAGTTGGAATACGAGAAATTCTGGTTAAAACATTATCAACGGCTACATTCGATTGAGAGGATATTAAAATTTTATTATTAGGATATTTCTTCAAAACTTGTAAAATAATTTCTGTGATAACAGATGTTTTTCCAGTACCAGGAGGACCTTGAATTAAACAAATATTTTCAGTTCCGAGAGCTTTTGTTACAGCTTTTTTTTGTGGTTCATCTAATTGATCGTTAAAATAATTATAAATAACTAAAGGTTCAATTAATTTGGTATTTGCTGGATCTACTATTAACTTAGATATTTGGCTATTTTCGCAATCACCATATTTAATTTCTCTTAATGCTTTATATCTTTTATTTATTTCAGACTCTTGTGCCTTAAAATTTGTCTCGATTTTCCCTTTATCTAAAATAGAATCAATAATTTCAAGGTCACAAAAATCTCCGATACTAATATATAGTTGATCAACTTCTCCATTGTCTAGTTTATGTCCATCAACTATGTCTCCAATTTCCCATTGCTTTTCTGTTTGTCTATTAGATCTAAATATTTTTTTGATAGATATAGTAACAGGTAAAGGTGGTGAGATTACTTCTTCAAGATCTGCGATAGAAATTGATTGATTCAGTGTTAATATAATTAGCTGTTTTTGTTGATCATGGGTTTTTTCTTTATACTTGAAAATTTTTTTCCTTTCCTTAATTATTTCTTTCTCAAGATTAATAACATCTTGCCATTGCTCAAAAGTAGCTTTTAACTTTTTATTTTCTTGTTTTTCATTTTCGACTTGTCTTTCTTTTTGAAGGATTTGATTAACTAAATCACTTAAATCTACTTTTTTTTGAGGATAATTATCCATTCTGACAACAGAAGTGGTTTTGATAGATATACCATTTTCTAATATTTCTTCTTGTCTTTTTGGAGCTATATATTCAGGTTCATCAATAAGAGTAATGCTACAAGGATTATCTAGATCGATAAAGCCATAATAAATTTTAGATATTGTTTCAATACAAATTTCTATTGCAAGACTATCTTGATTCTTTTGTTTCCTGCTTTTTTTTATATGTAAAATACCTTGGTCAGCTTTTAAATTTGATTCAATTACTTTTTTTATTTCTAAACTTGATTCCTGACAATTATATTTTTGAGCTATTTTTGATTTGAGCTTATTAGTGTATTTAAATACTAGCTTTGTTGCTTCTACAGTTTCTTCTTGTAAATCTGCAATAACTTTTCTCAAATCATCTAATCGAGGACGTTGACTACGATCTTTATCTGTCGATAGTTTTAAAATCTCTATTAGTTGCAAGTAGTTTTCATTGTTGGAAATATCTAAGGATTCTTGGGCTGAAGCATAAAGTATCTTTTTGTCTTGAGCATCGTAACAATTAATTCTTGCTTCTTGAGTTGATAACAAGTATAAAAATGTCATTCCCAACGAATAAATATCTGATTCTCTGGAGACTCCTTCAAGATTAATTTGTTCAGGAGCAGAAAAGAGTGGAGTATGATAACTTCTAATAGTGTTGGTTAAAATCGTGGTGGTTATAATTGCAATCCCAAAATCTAAGACTTTTGCTTCTGGTTCTTCATTAATATCTACAATTTTTATATTGTCTGGTTTTATATCTCTATGAATTATGTTTTTAGAGTGAGCATGACTAATAGCAAAAATAATTTGCAAAAATAAGCATAGTTTTGTTTGAAAGTTAATACCAGCATCAAAATAACTTTTAATATCTTGACCATCCAGATATTGCAAAACTAGGTAAACTATTTTATGACGTTCATCATAACCTTCTTCAATAAATTTAACTATATTAGGATGATCTAGGCGTTTTAAAGTTTCTGTTTCTCTTTCTAAAAGTTTAATAGCATGATTTTCATCCGTAGAAAGGGTTTTAATTGCATAACGTTCATTTGTACGTATTTTTTTAGCTAAATAGACAATGCCACTACCTCCTTTTCCTAATTCTGCTTGTATATCAAATTTTCCACCAATGATTTCACCAACTAAATTAGACATAAAGTTGTATTTCAATATAAATTTATTTTGTTCAGTTATTTTAATTATCTCATTTGTAAGAAAAAAAATTCTTATTTTCAAGAACTTTAAGATTAATCATCGAACGGTTCTATTGCTCTAGAATTATGAAGCACACAAAATTTCCAGGTATCTTGTTTTCTCAAGCAATAAATTCTTTTGAGGCTACACTATCCCTATTACGAACACCATCAACTTGTCCTTTATTGATCGCGTGCATAATTTCAATACCTCTTATTGTTCGCCATGCTGTACCGAACGATTTGTATCCTAGTCCAGCATTCGTTATTTTCTTCACTGCTCTATGATCTGGTTCTATCAAAACTTAACGCTACTTTTCTCTCTTGTCTCATTTTTGTTACAATACTTAACTTTTATCAGTTTTTTTTCTAGCAAAAATTTAGCCCCCCTTTTTCGGTAAAGGCGGGCATTTGCTTATACAAGTTTATTTGAACTCCTAAAGGTTAACTTGATTTGGTTGCGCTTACTATGGTTTACAGTATTTACATAATAACTTTTTCTCTAACTTTGGCTGTATACACCGATTCAGATGTTGATTGTGTCTCAATCTTTAGCCTGTTAACAAACTGTAGAAAGATAACATCAATAATGTGTTAGCTTATTTGATTGGTTATTATGTTGACCTAGAGCCGCAGACACTTACTCTAAATCCTTAACATGTTTTAAAGAGAAGCTTTTATCTATCTAACTTCTTTTTAGTGTCTATATATAATATAACCCTATTTTTCTCTAAACTATCATTTCCGTTACAATACTTAACTTTTACCATCAAAGTCAAATTGGTTCAGAAAGGGCCTTGGCTACTTCAGCCAAAATCAGCTTATCTTCTAACATCCAAGGATGAAAGAAAATAGGTTTAACAATTTCTTTACCAATTCCTAAACTACTACTATAGGCAGGAATAATCATTAAATCCCAAGGAGTCCAAATATTAGTAACCTTAATTTTACTGAGGCAATTAGAGCAATCTGTATTTAAATCAGATATTAAACTACTTTGAGGGCGCATTTCCATAATTCCAAGTTTATTAGATAAATAAGCGAGGATAGTGCCCTGATTGGGGGCAGATATAGTAACATATCGTTGGACTCGATTCACTCCTCCTAAGCGCTGCAAATAATAGCGGGTGACAATTCCTCCCATGCTAAAACCAACTAAGTCGAATTTTTGGGAGAGAGAAAATTTATCAGCAACATAATCGGCAAGTTGCTTAGCTAATACCGCTAAACTCTCACTACCGTCATTAGGGCTTAAATCAAAACTATAAACTGACCAACCAAGTCCACTCAAATATTCAGTTAACTTAGCAAAAACTCTAGTTCTATCATTGAGACCATGGACTAGGAGAACAGGATTACGCTGCACCATTTTTACTTTTGCTTTTACTATTATCTTAGTAGAGAGATAAAATTTTTTTCCACTATATCAAAAAGTAGGAGTAATCAGGTAATTGTTAAACATAGCAAAATCTATATATCCCATATTTTTTTCCCTGCTGCGACATAATCCAGAGGGGGCTCATTTACAGTTATTAAAAATTTTAGAAAAAATACAAGCAGCACAAGATCTCCCCTGGGGAAGATGGGTAGAAAAACAACTAAGTCAGTCTTTCAGCTATCAAGATAGTCGTCTCAGTCAAAATCTTTGGGGAATCAACTTTAGTAATCCTCTAGGTTTAGCGCCAGGCTTTGACAAAGATGCCTTAGCGGCAAGTATTTGGGAAGACTTTGGTTTTGGTTTTGCCGAATTAGGCGCCGTTACTCTTCATCCTCAACCAGGAAATCCTCGCCCGAGAATGTTTCGTTTACCAGAAGATAAAGCAACTTTAAACCGAATGGGAGCTAATAACCAAGGGGCTGAAGTTATTGCCGCAAGATTAGCTCAATTTACTCCTCAAATACCTATAGGAATCAATTTGTGTAAATCAAAAATAACTCCTTTGGAAACGGCGGCTGAAGACTATGTAGCTAGTTTTCGCTATCTTCGAGATTGTGCTAATTATTTCGTGGTTAATGTGAGCTCACCAAATACTCCCGGGTTACGCTCTCTTCAGGGAGAAGATCAATTAAGCACAATATTAGATAGTCTACAACAGGAAAATCAAGGGGAAAAACCACTGCTTGTGAAAATTTCTCCAGATTTAGACTGGGAAGCAATTAGTAAGATAATTCATTTAGCTAATAAGTATCAACTAGCGGGTTTAGTTGCCACTAACACCACTAGCGAAAAAACCACACTTAAAACTAAACTGTTACGTGGTAAACCTTTAGTAGAAGAAGCAGGAGGAATCAGCGGTCTACCTTTGCAAAAACGTAGTAATGAAATTATTCGCTATATTTGGCGAGAAACATCCGGTAAAATGCCTATTGTTGGTGTAGGTGGTATTTTTACCCCTGAAGACGCCTGGGAAAAAATTAGCGCTGGCGCTAGTTTGTTACAGGTATATACTGGATGGATATATCAAGGTCCTTGGCTAGTCAAAAGTATTCTTTCGGGAATAATTGAACGCTTGGAAATAGCAGGATATACAGATATTTCTCAAGGTATTGGGCAAGATAACCTCAAACAAAAAACTTGATTCTTTGTTTCAAGTCTATTATTTAAGGCTGATGTTTTTCCGAATTCTCAATTCTGAATTCATCTAACCCCTGATTATGAGATAATAAACTTTACAAATCTTTATTTTGGTGTAAAAGGAGCTAAAGAAACAATGCAGTTGGCAGAAACGCTGCCCAAAGTCCCCAAAGAGTTGCTTAAACCTCATGGGGGTATAAATATAAATGTGTTGATGTTCGCTTTGGCGATCGCACTCATAATTTTATCCAATTATGGCTATTGGCTTTGGGGTTGGTATCACTGGTGCTGTTTTTTTGCTAATGTTTTAGCATTACATTTGGCAGGTACTATAATTCACGATGCCTCCCACAATAGCGCCCACAGTAACCGCATAATTAACTCAATTTTAGGCCACAGCAGTGCCTTGATGCTGGGTTTTGCTTTTCCTGTATTTACAAGAGTACATCTACAACATCACGCCCACGTTAATGATCCGAAAAATGATCCAGATCATTTTGTCTCTACTGGAGGTCCCCTCTGGCTGATTGCTGCTCGTTTTTTCTACCACGAAATTTACTTTTTTAAAAGACGTCTGTGGCGAAAGTACGAGTTATTAGAATGGTTTTTGAGTCGTTTATTCCTGTTTTCTATCGTTTTTTTGAGTATTCACTATGGATTTAGTGATTATGTCTTAAATTATTGGTTTTCTCCAGCTTTAGTAGTAGGGTTAGCTTTAGGACTTTTTTTTGATTATTTACCTCATCGTCCTTTTCAAGAACGCGATCGCTGGAAAAATGCCCGAGTTTATCCTGGACGTTTACTTAATCTCTTAATTTTTGGCCAAAATTATCATTTAATCCACCATCTTTGGCCTTCTATTCCCTGGTATAAATATCAAACTGCTTACTATGCCACTAAACCTCTACTAGATGCTAAAGGTTGCGATCAATCCTTAGGATTACTCAAAAGCAAAAACTTCTGGAATTTTCTTTATGATATTTTTCTCGGTATTCGCTTTCATCGTCATTCAAATTCTAATTAGCTAATGAATTATTTGGCTCATTTATTACTCGCTGAGTCATCCTCTGATGATTCTCTCCTGGGTAATTTCCTAGGAGATTTCATCAAAGGTTCTCTAGATAAGTATCAAAACTATTACAATTCCACAATTATTCAAGGTATCCACAATCACCGTTGTGTAGATGTTTTTACCGACCAACACCCTCTATTTCGTCAAAGTCGTCAACGTCTAAATCCAAATTACCGACGTCTTGCTGGTATTTTTATCGACGTATACTATGACCATTTTTTAAGTATTCATTGGTCTGATTTTTCTCAAGAAAGCCTAGCGTTATTCATTGAAAAATTTTATCTGATTTTAGAAACTAATCAGTTAATTCTCCCAGATAAACTTCAAAGAGTTGTCCCCAGAATTATTCAAGAAAACTGGTTAGCAAGTTATCAACATATTCAGGGTGTCAACTTTACTATCTCGCGCATTTTGCAACGTATCCTCAAAAGAAAAAATAGCTTACTGGCTAAAAATATACTCAAATTTACAGACAATAGCCAGAAAAATTTTTTAGAATTCGTTAATCGGGATTTTTTAGCCAATTACCAAGGGCTTGAAAATGATTTTAACCAGTTTTTTCCACAATTACAAGAATACATAGGCTCTAGTTATTCAGTATAGCAATGACCAAATAGATGTTTACAGTTATCATGAAAAGCCCCCCTTGTT
>NZ_JALKVM010000002.1:0-4923 GCF_057440575.1 Johannesbaptistia floridana | reverse complement strand
AAAGCACGCGCGATCGCCACTCTTGGTTTTGTAGTAGGGCTAAAGCCCTATCAAATTCGGAAATCTTACCGCGCCGATGAGGTCATTTAATCTTTTCCGTATCTTTTGGACTAAAGGTCCAACTACGAACCTTGTTTTTAACTGTGGTATTTTAACTTTTAGGTTTAGCTTTGAATTTGCTTTTATTCTTAATAATTCAGCCTGTTGAAGAAGACTCAAGTTATTTGTACCTGATTTGGCGATCGCTAATTAAATATATTTTATTTAATTTTCTTCCTTTAGCCCATATCTTGCACCAAAACAAAAGTACAGAAATTGGCCGACAAGGGAGAATCAATTTTTAAGCGCGATCGCATTAATTCTCTTACTCATTACTTCTTACTTCAAAACTCATTACTCATTATTCATCCACCAGTAACATTAGGTAAAGATGGAAGATGTGAGCTTTTTAAGCTTTCCATCTTCCATCTGAACAATTCGTTGAGCAATATCTAAAATTCGATTATCATGGGTAACTAGTAAAATAGTACTACCTTGTTCTTGAGCTAGTTTTTGCATTAAGGTTACCACATCTCGACCAGATTTACTATCTAAAGCCGCTGTAGGCTCATCAGCGAGAATCAGGGGAGGATGATTGACTAGGGCACGGGCGATCGCCACCCTCTGTTTTTGCCCTCCTGAAAGTTGATCTGGGTAGTAATGCAAATGGTCTCCTAATCCTACCTGTTGCAACATATATTCGGCTTTTTGATGGATTTGTGAGCGTGAGTAGATGCCTTGGACTTCTAAACCCATCCCTACATTTTGTAGAGCTGTTAAACTACGATGCAGGTTATGGGCTTGGAAGATATAACCGTTTTGGCGACGTGCTTTAATTAAATCAGAGGTTTTAGCTTGAAATAACTCCTGTCCATGGACTATCATACTACCTGATTGCATCGAGCGTAGAGCGCCAAGGAGAGTCAAAAGAGTAGTTTTACCAGACCCAGATGGTCCAGTCATCAGGATAATTTCTCCGGCATAAATAGTCAAATTAATGTTAAATAAAACCTGTTTTCGGAGTTCACCTTCACCAAAATAATGATTAAGGTTGCGAATAGTCACTACGGGTTTTCTTGATTGGGATTGAGACATGATGAAAAACTCTAAAAAATATCAGCGGGGTCAGCAGACTGTAACTTACGGGTGGCAATTACTCCAGAAATAGTACACATAACTAGAGTGATAGCTAGAATCAATATAGCTCTACCTACTGTTAAATACATAGGTAAAAATGTGGCTTGGCGGGCTAGAGAATAGAGGATCAAAGATACTGTAACTCCAGGAATAAAACCCAAAACAGCTAAAATAATCGCCTCTTCAAACACCACACCTAGTAGATAAGTATTGCGGTAACCCATCGCTTTAAAAGTAGCATATTCAGCAAGATGGTCGTTAACATCAGTAGATAAAACCTGATAAACAATCACAATACCTACAATAAAACCAATCACCATCCCAAAGCCAAAAACAATACCTACAGGTCGATTTCCTGCCCAATAAGCTTTCTCCATGGTAATAAATTCATCTATAGTCATCACCTGCACATCTCCCAATTCGGCGAAGTAGGTGTTCAAATTATCTTTAACTGTTTCTGCATCGGCTGTGGGTGTAAGTTTAATTAATCCTAAATTCACAGCGCCTGCTTGTTTTCTGGGAAATAAACGCAAAAAATTCTCTTGACTACTAACTAAGGTGGCATCTGCACCAAAAGAAGCTCCTAGTCTAAATAAACCTGCTACAGTAATAGTGTTTCTTTCGATTTCTGTGGTTACTGTTTCTCCTGTTTCCATCTTGGCGATAAATTCTTGATATTCACCCCGAGATCCTTTGTCAAATAAAAATGTATCTGGTAATCTAATGGCATCTAAATTATTGTTGATTTCCGGTATCTTGATTGTTTGAGTATTAGTATCAATACCGATAATCAGCACAGAAGTTTTTTGCTGGGTTTGAGGGTTTTTCCAGCGCACAGAATTTATATACATTGCTTCCGTATTGTCTACACCCGGTATATCTGCTGCTTGGTATAGTCTTCTCCGGCTAAAAGTTGATAATTCTGTCCAATTCAAGGCTTGAGTATTCATCATCACTAAATCGGCGTCTAAATGACGATGAATTTCAGTGCTACTGTCAAACAGGGCATTGAGAAACCCCATCTGCATCAAAATTAGTATGTCTGCAAAGGCTACTCCGGCTAAGGCTGTCGCTAGTTTGCCTAAATCGTGTTTTAGTTGTAAAAAGCCTAGGGGTGTGCGATTTCTCCAAGATTTGATTAGTCGTTTCATGGTTATCTAGTAATGTTTTTACTGGTAATATCAAATTGATTAAAAAATGCTCAAAATATAGAAGCAGATTAGATCCCCCCAACCCCCCTTGCTAAGCTATCCTTTATAAACATCTTTCTTAACATAAGACTTGACAAAAACACCAACTTGTGATTTAGTGCTTTTTCAGATTTTGTTTAAGAAAATAATGTATATTACTATACATTTTCCACAACTTAAGTAATTTTACTTAAAACCCCTCTCCCTGCGACCGTGCTCCGGTGCTCCCTGCTATACAAGGGTTTGGTGAGTTCCTTATAAAGCATAGCTTGCTAAGGGGGGCTCAAGGTTGCTTGTCATCACCTCGTTTTTAGCATTTATTTTTGTATTTCATATAAGGTGAGTCTATATAGCATTTTTCGGACTCATGAGGTTGTACCTAACTCGGAGCCTCCGTGCCTCGGTGCCTCCGTGCCTCGGTGCCTCGGAGCCTCAAAAGGATAACCTTTCTCACCAGTATGAGAATTGCTATATATCAATTTTTACTGTTACTAAAAGATTGGTTAAGCTTGAGACTTGTTGGCTAGATTCGGGATTGAGTCGGATTTTGACTTCAACAATTTTGGCATCAATATTAGCAGCAGGATCTGTATTTATTACTTCTTGTCGCTTAACTTCTAAGCCTACTGTTTCTACTACTCCAGATAATGTCTCTTCTAAGGCATTACTAGTGATAGTGGCAGTTTGCCCTACTTTAACTTTTTGGATATCACTTTCGTAGATTTCGGCGATCGCATACATTTGTTCTGTTTGCCCCATTCTTACTATACCTGTATTCCCTACTTCTTCTCCTGGACGGGCGAGAATATCAATGATTTCCCCGGTTATTGGTGCTTTAATATAGGTAAGTTCTAATTCTGCTTCTGCTTGGTTAATGGCGGCTTGTGCTTGCTCAACTTCAGCAACAGCAATATTTACATCTACTGGGCGCACTTCGGCAATACGGTTAAGGGTTGCTTCTGCTTCTTCTATTTGTTTCCTACTACCTGATTTAATTCTCTCTAAGGTTGCTTCTGCCTCTTCTAGTTGTCTTTGGGTGGTATCGAGTATGAGTTTTTTACTGTCTCTTTCTGAGGCAGAAATTGCTCCATCTTGGTAGAGTTGGTTATATCTTTGGTATTCTACTTGAGCATTGTTTAATTCTGCTTCGAGTCTCTCTACTTGGGCAGTTTGAGCAAGAATATTATTTTGACTCTCTACAATAATTCTATCTATAGTCGCTCTCTGGGCGGTAATTTCTCCTGTTTGTGCTCCCGCTTCTACCTGGGCTAATCTTGCTTCTGCTACCCTTAGTTGGGCTTCTGCTTGCACTAAAGCTGCTTTTCTTAAGCTATTATTATCTAAGATGGCGATTATTTCCCCTTTTTTGACTTTATCTCCTTCTTTTACTAAAAGCTGCTCTATAGTTTGACCGGATGCTCCTCCTGGCGCTGATACCTGGATTACTTCTTCTACTGGCTCTAATCTTCCTAAGGCAGTTACTGTATCTACTTTTACTTCACTGCTAAGGGGTGTTGATTCTACTGGGGTGGTAGAGTTTTTTGATGTAACTATTTGATAAGTTATCACTCCTCCAGTTATTAAGGCTAGGGCAACAATCCCTATTTTTATTCCCTTAGTTTGTTTGTTTTCTAAATCTTTGCTGGGATTTAACATAAGAGTAAACTGAACTGTTTAGTTTATTTTCTTTTATAATAAAACTAAACGGTTTAGTTTGGCAAGTAGATTTTGAGCTATGATAATCAAAGATAAATAGAAAAATATGGTAGATATAGACAAGCAACAATTAACGAAGAAAGAAGAAGCAATACTAGAAGGGGCAATGGCAGAATTTCTTGCCCAAGGATATGCAGCGACTAGTATGGATCGCATTGCTAGTAATGCGGGTGTATCAAAAGCGACAATATATAAATATTTTCAAGACAAAGAGCAACTATTTAATGCTTTAATTGAGCGTTTAGCCCAAAAGAAATTCCAACCTATACTAAGTATACAAAGATTACCGGATGGGGAAGAAGATCCCCAAAAAGTATTGACAGAATTAGCATATAAAATGATAGGGATGGCGAGTGGCGATCGCGATTTACAAAATTTCCTACGAATTATTATCGGTGAATCCGGGAGATTTCCCGAATTAGCGAGAGCATATATACACAATATAGCTAAACCAGGAATTAAGATTTTAACGGAGTATTTAGATAATCATCCTGATTTAAACATAGCAGATCCAGAGGCTACAGTGAGGATTTTTGTGGGTAGTTTAGTTTATTATCTAATGTTGCAAGAATTGCTGTATGGAGAAGAAATTATTCCCTTAGAGAAAGAGCGTTTAGTAGAGACACTAACTAAGTTGATTATCAGGAAGGATTAGGTTATGGTTAGCTAGTAGTCCAGCATAAATCTTTTCTCAGGAGAAAATTTGTAGTGACAATAGTAATTACTGCGAAAGCATAAAAATAAATAAGAATAGCTATGTGTGGAGTTGTTGGTTATATTTAACTCAATAAAAAGCGATCGCACTTGAGCCTATTTCTGCTTATCTAGTCATATATTAAAT
>NZ_JALKVM010000001.1:0-4957 GCF_057440575.1 Johannesbaptistia floridana | reverse complement strand
TCTAGTTGTCAAAGGGATAAAACTTACTTATTATTGCTATTTAGCTGACAAAATAAATAAGTATAAGAAGAAATAGGTAAATATTTTTCAACTGTATTTAGCCCTTTCTCAGATATTGCATCTTTACCTAATGTTACTGGTTGTGGTTGAGTAATGAGTAATGAGTAAGAAGTAAGAAGTCTTGAAGTAATATCAAGTTCGTTTAATCAGTTATGATAAAGTTCTACCTTCATACTATTAAGGGCTATCCTTTATAAACATCTTTCTTAACATAAAACTTGACAAAAGCCGCTACTTGTGATTTAGTGCTTTTTGAGATTTTGTCTAAGAAATTAATGTATAGTAATATACATTTTATCCACAACTTAAGTAATTTTACTTAAAATTTCTCCCCCTCTCCCGGAGCTATACAAGGGTTTGGTGAGTTGCTTATAAAGCATAGCGCAAGCTCGGGGGGAACAAGAGCGCGATCGCACTCCCGGTAGGTTGGGTTGAGGAATTAGATCCCCCCTAACCCCCCTTACCAAGGGGGGAACAAGAGCGCGATCGCACTCCCGGTAGGTTGGGTTGAGGAATTATAACAAGCTCGCAAAGAGATGTTTACAGCCTGTAGGTTGGGTTAAACGAGAGTGCAACCCAACACATAACTTAGGGAATGTTGGGTTTCGTGACCAAGGGCCCAACCTACTAGCTAGTACGAGAATTGCTATATATTTTTACTTTTCCTAGCTTATTTTCTTTAAATTTTGTAAATTTACTACAAACTTTCTTAAGTTATACCAAAAGCGAGTTACAATATAGATATATAGAACTGTGTAGCATTGGAGAAAAACCCAATAATCCAATTTTACAAAGTGGTACTCTAACTTGTCCAGAAAAGATAATTGAAGTCCGCTAGAGATATGTAAAAATGTTAAACTTCGATATTATCAAAGGCTTTATCATACTAGCAGTAATTTTTGTACCTATAGAAAGGATTTTCAGTTTACATCGCCAAAAAATCTTACGCCAAGGTTGGGGGTTAGATATTTTTTACTTTTTTACTGGCAGTTTTTTTAGTAAACTCGGTTTATTCTTAAGCGCTAGTATAGTTATCTTAGTAACAGATTTTTTTAGTAATGAATTATTAAAATCAACTATTAATCATCAACCTTATGGTTTACAGTTTCTAGAAGCAGTTTTAATCGCAGAAATTGGCTACTATTTTGCTCATCGTTTATTTCATACAAACCCCTATTTATGGGAATTTCATCAAATTCACCATAGCGTTAAAGAATTAGATTGGTTGACAACAGTTAGAGTACATCCGGCTGAGCAAATCACTACAAAACTATGTCAAATGATTCCTTTATATTTTCTAGGTTTTTCTCCTAGTATTTTAACAACTTTTTTCTTATTTTCAGCGGGAATCGCTTTTTTTATTCATAGTAATATCCGGGTAAAATTTCCTTACTTAAAATATCTAATAGTTACGCCTGAATACCATCACTGGCATCACGAAATTAATAAAAATAACCATAATTATGCGGCCCAACTTCCCTTGATTGATTGGTTATTTGGGACTTTTTATTTACCAAAACGCAAAGAATCTAAACTCTATGGGATTAATAACTCGATTCCCACTAGTTATTGGCAACAATTAACTTATCCTTTTCAGCAAATAATGAGTATGAAGAAAAATGACTAAAAAAATAACTAAACTGCCTTCCCTGCTAATAGTATTAATAGTTACTAGCCTGTTAACTTTAGGTGTAGCAATAGCTATTCCCTTGACTACAGGTATGGGTATTGTTACTTTCGCTAACAGTTTGAATGCTGATAATATTACCCCAAAAGAATTAAAAGTATTGCAAGAAAATAATCCCGATTCTCTAATTTTAATCGATGTGCGATCGCCCCAAGAATATCAAGAAGGACATATTGACGGGAGTATCTTAATTCCCTTGTCTGATATTGAAGCAAACTTCGGAGTTAAACAAATTAGTAAATTAGTTGAAAAACCTCAAAATAGTACAGTAGTTTTGTATTGTCAAACAGGATATAGATCAACTAAAGCCCATAATATTTTGGCAGAAAATGGCATAAAAACAGTAAACCTTCAAGGGGGAATTGAGGCTTGGAATCAGTTAAACCAGTGAAAAAAGGGTTGGATTGGCGATCGCCCTCTCTTCCTTTTTAAAGTCTCAAATGTATCAATATCCCGACTTAGACTCAGATCTTGCATCTTTACCCAAAATTACTGATGGGGGTTGAGTAATGAGTTTTGAAGTCTTGAAGTTTTGAAGTAAGAGAATTAATGCGATCGCGCTTAAAAATTGATTCTCCCTTGTCGGCCAATTTCTGTACTTTTGTTTTGGTGCAAGATATGAGTTAGAGCTAGTTGACATCAAAATAAAGCTCTATATTTGTCTTTGATGATAGCGATGTAGAAGGGGATGAAACCATTAATCTAGCGCTTTCTAACCCAACCAATGGTGCTAGTGTAGGTAGTCAGGATACAGCAACTCTTACCATTATCGATAACGACGTCGCTATTCCTGGAGTTATTGAATTCGATGCAGCAACTTATACAGTCAACGAAGATGGGACGACCGTAACCGCCATTACCCTAGTAAGAACAGGTGGAAGCGATGGTGTTGTAGAGGTAACGGTAACTCCCACAGATGGCACAGCAACCGCCCCAACAGACTACATTAGTGATCCAATAGTAGTAGGCTTTGGTGATGGTGAAACTAGTCAAACAGTAACAATTCCCATCGTTGATGATAGCGATGTAGAAGGAGATGAAACCTTTAATCTAAACATTTCTAACCCAACAAATGGTGCAAGTGTAGGAAGTCAGAGTGGCGCGGTGGTCACCATTATCGACAACGACCAACCAGTTGAAACACCCGACACAATTGAAGGAACACCAGGAAATGACAGACTAGTAGGCACAAGTAATAATGAAATAATCAGAGGATTAGAAGGGAATGACGTCCTCAGAGGAGAAGGAGGAAACGATACCCTAGAAGGAGGACCAGGAGGAGATCGCTTATTCGGTGGAGATGGCGCCGATACCTTTGTGGTTTTATCTGGGGAAGGTAAAGATATCATCAATGACTTTGTTCGAGGTGAAGATGTGTTGAGCAGCGACCTTGATTTTGCTTTTATCAACACTTTTGTAAATAATAGCGGCCTGAATCTTGTAGACAGCAATACTAATGCTATTTTCGCCGTCTTGAGAAATATCACTGAATTTACTCAAGATGATTATCTCCTTGATAATTCACAACCAGACATCGGTGAACCATCACTGATTGAAGGAACAGCCTTAAATGATACCCTCATAGGTACTGATGATAATGATACCATCAGAGGATTAGAAGGGAATGACGTCTTAAGAGGTGAACTCGGAGACGATATCCTAGAAGGAGGACCGGGAAGCGATCGCCTGTTAGGTGGAGATGGCGCCGATACCTTTGTGGTCTTATCTGGGGAAGGTAAAGATATCATCAATGACTTTGTTCGAGGTGAAGATGTGTTGAGCAGCGACCTTGATTTTGCTTTTATCAACACTTTTGTAAATAATAGCGGCCTGAATCTTGTAGACAGCAATACTAATGCTATTTTCGCCGTCTTGAGAAATATCACTGAATTTACTCAAGATGATTATCTCCTTGATAATTCACAACCAGACATCGGTGAACCATCACTGATTGAAGGAACAGCCTTAAATGATACCCTCATAGGTACTGATGATAATGATACCATCAGAGGATTAGAAGGGAATGACGTCTTAAGAGGTGAACTCGGAGACGATATCCTAGAAGGAGGACCGGGAAGCGATCGCCTGTTAGGTGGAGATGGCGCCGATACCTTTGTGGTCTTATCTGGGGAAGGTAAAGATATCATCAATGACTTTGTTCGAGGTGAAGATGTGTTGAGCAGCGACCTTGATTTTGCTTTTATCAACACTTTTGTAAATAATGGCGACCTGAATCTTGTAGACAGCAATACTAATGCTATTTTCGCCGTCTTGAGAAACACGACTGAGTTTACTCAAACCGATTATATTCTTACAGGCGATGTGATCACGGCCGGATAAGCAACGTCAGAGAAAGTGTCAGGTCTAAGAACAAGATTTTGTCCTGTACTGAGATTTTTCGGTTCCTCACATCACTCGCACCAGTACTTATGTACCAAATTATTGTGGTCATCCGTTCCCCGGATTTAAAATCCTCTGCGATAGATGACCGCATAAGCAAAGGGAAAAAGTTCATTTCTCTTTCGTTTAAGAAAAGCATCAGGAGAACAAAAATACTGAATATGTCTTTTTGGTCAACCAATTTTTAAGGGCGATCGCCCCAAGAATATCAAGAAGGACATATTGACGGGAGTATCTTAATTCCCTTATCTGATATTGAAGCAAATTTCGGAGTTAAACAAATTAGTAAATTAGTTGCCGAACATCAAAATAGTACAGTAGTTTTGTATTGTACAACAGGGTATAGATCAACTCAGATCTTGCATCTTTATCACTCATTTACTGGTTGTGGATGAATTATGAGTAATGAGTAATGAGTAATGAGTAATGAGTTTTGAAGTAAGAAGTAAGGAGTAAGGAGTAAGGAGTAAGGAGTTTTGAAGTTTTGAAGTTTTGAAGTTTTGAAGTTTTGGAGTTTTGAAGTAATGAGTTAAAGAATTGATGCTCAACGCTTAAAAATTGGTATACCTTTCCCTGACTAGAATAATCTTGATAATTATGAGCATAAACTGAAATATTGCCAATTTTAAGAGATTCAGCTCAGATCTTGCATCTTTACCCAAAGTTACTTGTGGTGGATGAATAATGAGTAATGAGTTTTGAAGTTTTGAAGTTTTGAAGTAAGAAGTCTTAAAGTAAGAAGTCTTGAAGTCTTGGAGTTTTGAAGTTTTGAAGTTTTGAAGTTTTGAAGTAAGAGAATTAATGCGATCG
>NZ_JALKVM010000425.1:0-14958 GCF_057440575.1 Johannesbaptistia floridana | reverse complement strand
GAAAGCGTGAGCGGCGGCTACGGCGGGCTGATGATACGCGAAAGCAGTGCGGCGGGCGCAAAAATGGTAGCCGTATACTCAAATCTGACCAATCTGCTGCGGCGGGAAACCCGGACGGTGACCAATGGCGCCAGAAACAGCGGCACCCTTTTTGCGGCCTTCCCGAAATGGCTGCGTTTGGTCCGTCAGGGAGATTACATCCGCGCATTCTACCGCAACAGCAATGGCGGCAGCTGGATTCTGTTCCATCAGGCGTATGTGCCGATGGGCAACTGCGTGGAAATGGGCCTGGCAGTCTTTACCACCGACCCCAACGGCGATGCTACTGCGGTCTTTAGCAGCGTGAACTACCAGAGCCAGGGCGGGCAGAGCTTGTCTGCGCCGAATATTCCGGGCTGGACAGCGGAAACGCCTGAGGTGGTAAAGGCAAGTGTGCTGCCCAACCCAGTACGGGGCCAGTTCACTCTGCAGTTCAGCAAGCCATTGCCTACCGCGGGGCAGGCTACGCTGCTCAATGAGTTTGGGCAGCGCCTGTTGCAGCAGCCGCTTAGAGCAGGGGAGACGGAACTGGGCTGGGATACCGGCGCCCTGCCTGCGGGCTTGTACTTCCTGGAAGTCCTCACCGGAGATGGCTACCGGGAGGTGCTGAAGGTGGTGCGGCAGTAAGTAAGTTAGATTTTGGTTTTTTAGGTTGAAACTGCAGTTCGGGCTTGGTCCGGGCTGCAGTTTCTTTTGGTGCCTGGTTAATTGTTGTGAGATCGTATGGCTGGGGAGACTGTTAGGGGCACTGGGGCAGGTTAATTGGGTTCGTGGTTTTTAGGTTTTGGGCGTTGCCGGTGGGTTGGCCTTGGCTTTCACCTGCTGTACCTACGGCACAGGGCAAGGGGCGGGCTTGGAGGTTACCTACATTTTGCCCCTATGGGGCATTAGGCGAGCGTTGCCGTTAGGGTATACTTTGAGCGTAGGCTGCTCTGGGAAGTATGCCCTAACTTGCGGGTGGGCGGTGTGCGACACTCTACGAGGTCGGAAACCCGGAAGCGGTTTGGGGTGACTAATATTCGACGCTCTACGAGGTCGGTTGGGCTGCTTGGGTATACTTTAAGCGTAGGCCTGGCTTGGTAGTATGCCCTAACTTTTAGGTGGGTATTTTTTAAAACTATGGAAAAGTGCGACGCTCTACGAGGTCGGAAAACGCGATGAGGTTTGGAGTGACTAATCTTCGACGCTCTACGAGGTCGATTGGGCTGCTGGGGTAAATAGCTTCGGTGGTCAGAGGGTGTTGTGGTTGCCTGGTGTTGTGGTCCCTCCTTCGCTTTGAGGCTTCGGCGGGCGGTGGTTGTTTTCCCGCCGTCGCCTGTGGCTTTGGCGGGCGGTGGGTTTTATGGTTGGGCAGGTTGGATGGGGGCTGGGCGGTTAGGGTATACGTTGAGGGTTGGCTGCTCAGGGGAGTGTGCTCCAGCTTGTGGGTGGGGAGGGGGTTTTGGTATTGTGGTCCCTCCTTCGCCTTGAGGCTCTGGCGGGTGCTTTGGTATTTTGGTTTTATGGTGTTATGGTTTAATCTGTGCGTGGGTTCTTCCCCTTTAGGGGATTGAGGGGCAGCGTGGGTAATGGGGTTTTATGGTCCCTCCTTCGCCTGAGGGCTACGGCGGGCGGTGAGGCAGGGCGGTTAGGGTATACTTTAAGCGTTGGCCTGGACGGTGATAGCGGTGTGGGGGGATAATACATACACTTTGACCGCCACTGATGTGAATGGCGACTCCAGCACCTGTACCGCTACCGTAAACGTGGAGGCAGGCCGTAGCTTGCCTCTGAGTGGAGCGCCCGCGATATCTTTACCCTGGCGTTCCCAAGGGCGCTGCCGGGCAAGGCTACCGCTACCTTGCGAAACCAAATCGGGCAGGTGGTGGAGCAGCGGCAGCTGCAACCGGGAGAGGTGACGACCGAGTGGAATAGGAGTGTACTGCCGGGTGGGCTGTACTTTATGGAGGTATGGCAGGAAGGCCTGGGGCCGTCCGGTACGGAACCGCCGGGTATGGGCAAGTGCTGAGGGTGGTGAAGCAGTAGTTCTACACTGACCAGAAAGCCATAAGGTTATTAAGGATGAATTAGTTTTGCCCTTTATAGCCTTATGGCTAATTTGTTTTTAGAAGTATATGGTTGAAAAATCAGCCATTACTACAGATACTCGCCTGGGAACTTTCCGAAACGCTCTTGAAATACCTTAGCCAGATAGCTGCTAGAGCAATAACTACAGTCCTAAGCCACCTCAGCAACGGTGTTATACGTTTTATGCTTCATCGGATGCCGGGCCTTCTGCAGTTTTATTTCCGATATGTATGCCTTTGGTGTGCGCCCCGAAATGGCTGTAGCTTACATGAAAAACGACGTTCGATCAAAAGGAGCACCAGGTAGGCAGCATGGAGTGTCATCTATTTATCGAGGGCATTTTGGGTAGCGTCTCCCACGGTTTTCAATCAAACCTGGTCAGCCAGGAAGTGGTCACTCCCTGGTAAGATCCCTGTACTGAACTTCATTCGAATACCTCTTACTACCTGCTATACTGAGCGTAAATCTGTTTCAATACGAATGTATTGCTTTTAGGATGATTTCTCTTGTAAGTGCCAAAATACTAAGCATTACAAGCGCTTCTGCCTTTCGAATGTCAGGAAATTATCCTGATTTGTCCAGTTTTTAGCCTCCCCTTGCTGCCATCTTTGCCCCTAGTCAAAAAACAAAAAATCATGATTCGGATTTTACAAACTATCGTGTTCACCATGCTGAGCCTGTCAGTAGTGGCGCAAACACTAAATGACAACGGTCAGCCCCATATCATTACGGACTTAGAATTTATCGATTACACCATCCCTACCGGCATAGATGGAGAGCTGGTCTTCGAATTGAACGGAGGGGATGGTGGCAAGCGACGGGTGCCGAATATTTGCACCAAACGAGGCGGAGAAGGGGCCACGGTAAATATGGTCTTTGGCATTGGCAATCAGAGCAATCAGCTGCAGCCCGGCGGAACCATCCGTTTCGTCATCGGTGAAGCGGGGCAATCCTACCGCTTCGGCGCTGCAGAAGGTAGCGGTGGCGGTGGCGGCACCGCCGTTCTCTACAAAGCCCCGGGTGCCAATATTACCTGTACCAATGATTAACCGTCGCTGGACCTGGCTGATGCCGACAACTGCTGGGTCCTTCTGGGCGTTGCCGGCGGCGGCGGCGGCGCCTATGCCGATGGTTTTTGTGGTGGCTCTGCCGGCCGCGGGGGCAATGACCAAACCGCTGGTCGCAGTGGTGTCGGAGGAGGTAGTGGTGAAGGTGGTATAGATGGCTATGGCGGTGATGCCGGAGGAGGAGGTGGAGGTAGTGGCGGCGGCGGTTACCGGGGGAATGGCGAAGTTGGTGGTGGTACCACCACTGGTGGTAAGAAAGGAGGCTGGAATGGAGGTAATGGGGATGATTATGGCCCTTTTAATGGCAATGGTACCGGCGGATTTGGCTACGGCGGGGGTGGTGCCGGTGCTGGCGGCGGCGGCGGTGGTGGCGGTTATTCCGGTGGTGGTGGCGGTGTTTTTGAAGGCGGGGGCGGCGGCGGCAGCTTCGCCAACAGCGCAGCCATCGAAAACACCAAAATACTGGGAGGAACAACACGCCACCCCAGAGATGGTTATGTGAAGTACCAGTTTCGGGATATCACCATTACCAAACCTATTGCTGTATGCAACAATATCTTGGCTGAAATTGATCAAAACGGTTCCGTCACCGTCCATGTACAAGACGTGGCGGGCAATAGCTACCATCCTTTGAATGAGCCTTTCGACCTCTGCTTTTTTGTGCTGGCTCCCCCCTTCTTTGTAGGCTGTTCAGGAGAGGAAGTTACCTTTGACTGTACGGATATCGGTATAGAAATCGATTTATTGGTCGCGGCATATGAAACACTACCCAACGGAGATTTTGGTGAGTCAAGCGGATGCCTGACAACGATCACGATCGAAGACAACCTGCCTCCAGAGGCTCGCTGTGCGCCTTCTCATCCGAGCAATCCCAGTCTGAACCTATTGCTCAATACCAACGGTAATGCAACCCTTAGCCTGGCTGATATTGATGACGGATCAACAGACAACTGTGGCGTCACTACCTATCTACTGGATAAGTCCGAATTTACCTGTTCGGATGTCGGCATTCATACCGTTACCCTAACCGTGGGCGACGATGAGGATAACTACGACAACTGTGTAACTGAAGTAAAGGTCAACGCCTACGAATTGGACTGCCCCGATGATTTTTGTGTCAGCATCCCGCCGGGTGAAAGCGAGGCTTATGTCGATCTTTCTTTCCCGATTGGCACCTTTCGATGTGGCTACTTTGTAGAAAGCAGGGTATATTGCCTCGATGGTGATGGTGATTGTGATCTTCCAACGCAGTTTACAACAGCTGACAAAAGTGGCTTCTTCGGCCCCGGCAAATATCGATTAACCTCCCGAGTGTTAAGCGAGCCTAATGCTGGAGTAGACGTTTGTGTGGTTGAGTTCCAGGTAGCACCAAGTGAAACGGGCTTCACATTTACTTGTGGCCCTAACCTCACCATACCAAATCCACAAGGCGCGTGTGAGGTACAAGTTGACCTCCCTGATACTCCGGTTGATGTACCCTGCGGATATAGTGTCAAGAGCAAGATTTGCACCCTCACCAATAATGGTAATTACGACTGTGTCTCTTCGTATACCTCTGACAACAAAAGTGGCTTATACAGCCCCGGGCAATACGCTATCTACTGGGGATTATTCACCGACGGAACAAATTTCACAGACCTTAGCATTACTTACTTTACCGTAGAAGAGGGCAATACGATCGTGGCCAGCTGTAAAAACGCCACCGTACAGCTGGATGATAATGGCCTTGCTTCTATTTCATTGGAAGATATCAACACCACCCCTACTGACCCTTGTGCCGCACAAAGCTTTGCTATCAGCCAAGAGGACTTCAGTTGCCAAGACATCGGTGCTAATACTATTACGCTTACACTGACTGACGCATTGGGTAATACCTCAAACTGTAATGCTACGGTCACCGTAGAGGACAACGTAGCCCCTAACGCCATTTGCCAAAACCTAACCGTACAACTCGACGCCAACGGCAACGGAAGTACCACATCAGTCGCTGTCGACAATGGCTCCAGCGATGCCTGTGGGGTCACGTCCTTGTCCCTTAGCGAGACCAGCTTCGACTGCACGGAAGTAGGTGCCAATACTGAAACCCTGACCGTAACCGATGTCAATGGGAACCTCAGCTCCTGCAACGCTACTATCACCGTGGAGGATAATGTATCCCCTAACGCTATGTGCCAAAACGTTACCGTACAGCTCGATGCTAACGGCAACGGCTCTATCTCAGCGGCAGCTGTCGACAACGGCTCCAATGACGCTTGCGGGGTCGCTTCATTGTCCCTCAGCCAAACCAGCTTCGGATGCGCAGAAGTAGGCAGCAATACCGTGACCCTCACCGTAACGGACAACAACGGAAATAGCAGTAGCTGCAACGCAAACGTCACTGTGGAAGACAACACCGCCCCGCAGGCTAATTGTCAAAACACCACCGTACAGCTAGATGCCAACGGCTCGGCTGCTATCACTGTAAATGACGTAAATAACAATTCTGCGGATGCTTGTGGAATCGCCTCGACGGTTGTGAGTGCGGCTAGCTTTGACTGTACTAATGTGGGGGCTAATACCGTGACCCTCACCGTAACGGACAACAACGGAAACAGCAGTAGTTGCAACGCAAACGTAAGCATTACTATTAGCAGCGAGCTCCCCCCGGACTGGAGCAGTACCGATATCGGCAATACAACAGCCGGAAACGATTACAGCTTCGACCCTTGTACCGCCCCAGACCCTGAGGACGGGGAGTTTGTGGTCAGCGGATCTGGCATGAACGCTTCATCGACGACTACCGACCACGTAGCTTTCAGCAGCCAGTCCCTTTGCGGCGACGCTATGATCACCGCCAAGATCGAAAGCGTAGCACCAAATGGTTACGGCGGGCTTATGATCCGTGAATCTTCAGCGGCTGGTGCTAAGCAGGTTGCGATTTTCTCTAACCTGACCAACGTATTGCGGCATGAGTCCCGCGCATTCACTAACGCGCCCAAGCAGGTACAGGCCTTCTACCGGCCAATCCCCGCCTGGCTGCGTTTGCAACGGCAGGGCGACTGGATATTTGCCTACTACAGCACTACGGGTACCACTTTCAGCTATGTACACGCGGTTTACGTGCCTATGCAGCCTTGCGTGGAGATCGGCCTGGCCAGCTTTACGTACCAACCCGGTCAGCAGACCGAAGCGGTGTTCAGCAACGTGAGTGTAGTGGGAAGCGGAGCAGCGCTCGTCGATTCCGGCGGGTTACCCACATCTGAACTTAACCGCCCACAACGCACGGAAGCGGAGCTGTTCCCCAATCCTGTTCATGGCCAGTTTACACTGCGCTTCCCACAGGGGCTGCCGGGCGAAGCTACCGCCAGCCTGCGCAATCAGGTCGGGCAGGTACTCAGACAGCGGCAACTGCAAGCCGGTGATTTGGCCACAGAGTGGGATGTGAGTGGATTGCCGAGTGGGCTGTACTTTATGGAGGTGCGGCAGGAAGGCTTGCCACCGCAGGTGTTGCGGGTGGTGAAACAGTAATTCAATTATCGTATCCTATCGTGGTGGTTATGATAATCACCGCGATAGGATCATTTATCGGTGAACGTACTCACTCCGATCATATTGATCACGGATAAAGGACCAATACAAAAGTAAACTGTACTTCACCCACCTTCCCTGAAGAAAACGATCGTTCCCTGAAAAAAGCAGTCTCCAAAGGATGGGTTTACTCATATTAGCGGATATGAAAAAGCCTTTCCATGTCTACCTGTACGAACCCTGCCCCGTCATTGCAGCCCAACTCTCTGAATACCTGCGTGATATGGATTACATCGTATATGCTGACTGTCATCCTGCAGTGCCGCTGGAAGAACATCGCGCTATTGTCAGCCAACTGGCGATTATCGCTCTTGGCCCCAATACCTTTTCCTACGCTGCAAACCTGGCCTCGCGTTTGCACTGGCAGTACGAACTGCCCATCATTTTCACCAGCGCGGTATCACCTACGGCCTACTCTAGTCATAATATAGTACAACAAGCCTTCCCCCTGCTGTATAAACCATTTACGCGCTATCAATTGCTCAATACCCTGGAGTTGGTTATTATGAAAAACTGACGGTAAATAACCTTACTTTTGCTCATATTAAGCAGGACATTGTCGTATAAGAGCAAACCGTACTTTATGCCAAACCCTAAAATCCTGATCGTAGAAGACGACCCTATTATTGCAGCTGATCTCGAAGACCGCCTTACGGATATGGGCTATGGTGTTTTGGCCAGTGTAGCGAGTGGAGAAGAAGCATTGTCGGTCATAAAAGACAGGCAACCTGCCCTGGCACTAATGGACATAGAGCTCGAAGGGGAACTGGATGGTGTGCAGACCGCCAACCGAATAGCTTCGAAATATAGTTTCCCCATCATTTTTCTTACCAGTAATTCCGATGATGTTACTTTCAGGCGGGCTAAAGCTACCGGGCCTCAGGCTTTCCTCTCCAAACCATTTCGGGGACGGGACCTAAGGCACAGTATTGAACTGGCACTAAATCAGTCTAGGCCAGAACCTGGTTCGAATACCACTTCGGAAACTTATCAACTGGACGATCGGATATTTATAAAATCCAACGACTTGATGGTAAAAATTCTACTCAGCGATATTCTGTGGGTAGAAGCGGATGACTATTATTGCAGAGTAGTGACCAAAGAAAAAAAGCACCTCGCTACCTTAACCCTGAAAAAATTCAGCGAGGAGGTACAGGCAGATTTTCTGATGCGGGTACACCGGTCATATATCATCAACCTCTATAAGATAGATAAGGTAGGAGGCGTATACGTTTACATCGGGGAGCACAAAATTCCGCTGGGAAAATCCTACAGCAAGACACTGCAACATCGGTTAAAGTTATTATAGTGTCCTTCCGTTCAATCGAGCAAACGAAAGCCCCCCAAACAAATAAACATGAACTTTTTTGTAAAGATAATCGGTGTATTCCTTCTCGCACCGTTCCTGCTTTCCGCACAGTCAGCGGATGTAGACAGCCTGCTTCGTGAATTGTCAGTAGCTGCCAATGACAGCATGGAAGTCAAAATACTCACTGACCTTACGAACAGGATGAACGACTTCGACCTCAACGAAGCCTTCAGGTATGGGTATCGTGCCCTTGACATGGCGGAGGGAGAAGGTCAACAACTTCTTGCATCGGTTTATCTCGCTATCGGACGGACGCACGCCAACTCCAGCCAACCCGATTCTGCTCTCCATTACTTTGAATCTGCATTAAGCATCTATGAAAATAACGGGGACGAAGCCGGCAGGGCAAATGCATTGGGAAAAATCCGGTTTATCGCTAACTATCTCGGACAGTACGAAAAGGAGTTTGAAATAGCGTACGAAGTGCTGCGTATTTGCGAAAAACTTGGCGACAAGGCACAAATAGCCCTGGCCAATGCCGATGTAGCCAACGCCCTCTATTACCAGCAAAAATACGAATCAGCCAACCAATACAACCTAAAAGCTTATGAGCTGATGCAGGCCATCGATGCACCCTATTCACACAAAGGGGTAATTACACAACAGCTTGCCGATACCTATCTGCAACTCGGAGCCTATGATAAAGCACTGGAATACGCCGATGAGTCACTACAATACAGACAACTGGACCAAAGCCCGATTGATATTGCACTCTCTCTGAATACTCGCGGAAATACCCTTAAGTACATGGAACGCTATGACGAAGCCATCGCTGCCTATGAGCAAAGCTTTGAACTTTCGGAGCAAGTGGGTTTCATAGGCTTGCAGATCACCAACCTCAACAACATAGGGGATGTATACCGCCGTACCGGAAAGTATGAAAAAGCATTATCTACTTTAAAGCAGCTACAAAGTATGAATGCGCAATATAAGCCCGAAGAACAACTGATGAACCCCGAAGCACTCTTTCTGATGTCTGAATCCTACGAAGGCCTAGGCCGTCTGGATTCTGCACTGGCTTATTACAAAAGATATACAGCGCTTAAAGATAGCCTGTTTACAGCGGAGGCAGATGCCAGGGTGGCCGAATTGCAAACGCAGTATGAAACGGCACAGAAAGAGCTCACTATTTATGAGCAAAAAGAGCAGCTCCAAAGGGAACAATACCTGCGCCGGTCGGCGATAGGGATTGCCGTGCTCCTGCTGATCGTCGCCATACTGCTCCTGCAGGGTTACCGCACCGTCAGGCGGAAAAATCGAGCCATTGAAACCCTGCTCCACGAAATCCACCACCGGGTAAAAAACAACCTGCAGGTACTTTCCAGCCTGCTGAGCCTTCAATCCCGCTATATCAAGGATGAAAACGCGCTGGATGCCATACGTGAAGGCCAGAACCGGGTAGATGCTATGGGGCTGATTCACCAGCAGCTTTATACCGGCGATACGGCCGCTGCGCTGAATATGGAAACTTATCTTCACGAACTGGGGGAAACGGTCGCCGATTCCTTTGGCATCGAAGAACAAGCCATCGAGCTCCACTATGAGCTCTCTCCTATTGAATTAGATGCCGACACCGCAATCCCGGTAGGCCTGATTGCTAACGAACTGCTTACCAATGCCCTGAAATATGCATTCCCCGATCAGCGTAGTGGAACAATTACATTACATTTTTCCAGACCGCCGCAAGGTGGGTATCTTTTAAAGGTACAGGATAATGGAGTAGGAAAACACCATACATCGCAAACGGCCGGTAGCACCTCCTTTGGTACCCGCCTCATCCAATTGCTTACCAAGAAGCTAAAAGCAAAGATAAGAGAACTGGAAGGACCTGGATATGGTATATCTATCTGGTTTGAGTAAAGATTTTTCATCTAATAGTCTGTGATGTTAAGCTGAATTTAGGCCTCCTACTCCCATATACAGCTAGGTACTGAGCAGAATCAACCCTTCACTGATTAATAAAGGGCCTTCACTGGAAAAACTCGCATTCCACAGGGATTCCCGCCTATCTTTGAGATGGATTGTTTAACAAATTCATCCTATCATGTCCAGAGTAAAATGTTTATGTAGTTTCAACTTTTCTGGTTCTGCTTTTTCCATCGTCAGTATCCCACGGCATGGCTTGGAAGGACCGAGGAGGAAATTCTCCGGCAATGATTAGTACGGTTCCGTGATCCACGTAAAGCTAAGGCCTTACTCTACCCAAAATGGCCGGCGACTATAACATACATGGTAATACGATTACCGTAGACATTTCCTGAAAGCCCGCAGCAGCCTGCAGTACTATTAAGAACCAGATCGAGAGGCATCTCCCCGAATAAACACCAACCCATTTTTTAACCTGCACCTAAAAATAATAACTATGAGAATGGTAAAGGATTTCAGAAATGCAATGAAAAAAAGAGAAGGTATTGCCGGCACAACGGTATACCTGACTTTTACCAAACTATGCCGGATCGGTGATATCGGCAGATTATACTACCTCTTACGCTTACTTCCGACTTTCAAAATGCAAGCAATGAAATAAATGGCAGTTTCCCCATTTCCAACCAGACGGAAGGATGTTGTCGGGCAGGATTATAATCCCTGTAAGGATAAAGGTAATCCTTTTGCAGCGTTCGCCTGTGACTGTTTCCGCCGGAAAGCCGGTGGCAAGGTAATCGTTGACCCGTTGTACTAATGCTTTAATTCTTTTAACAGAAGATATAAGTTGTAGCTCTGTCTATAAACCATATCTTTCAACCGTACTTCCTTTCTATTTCTCTAACCCGAAAATAAAGTAAGATGAAAAATGTAATATTAATTATATGGCTCGCTCTCTTTATTGTACCTTCCTTACAGGCACAATGCCCCAGCGGATTTGTGGAATTGTATACACAAGCCGATGTAGATGATTTCGGAGTCAACTATCCCAACTGTACGGAAATATCCGGACGCCTATACATAGGATTCCTGACAAGCACCAGTGATATAACAGATTTAACGCCTCTATCCAACATTGAATCGGTTGGAGAAATTGTTAGAATCACAAATAACCCCCTAACAAGCTTGCAGGGGCTACATAACCTTACTACCGTTGGGGGATGGATGACTATCGCCGACAACAACAATTTGACCAATCTGGAAGGCTTGAATAATCTGACTTCTACAGGGGGAGCGCTTACGATTCGGGACAATAACACCCTGACAAGTTTACAGGGCCTGGAGAACTTCACCAACTCAAACTTTCTTTCTATCAATGATAATCCTGCGCTGACCAATATGGAAGCACTGAACAACCTCATTTCCGTAGGAAGTGGCTCTATCTTTATCAGTAACAATGACGCGCTGACCAGTCTGCCTGACTTTGATCAACTGGGCGAAGTGTACTACAGCTTTACGGTTAGATATAATGATAACCTATCCGTTTGCAGTAGCGCTTGGGTATGTAACAACATAGACGACCCGGATTTATTTATGAACATTTATGACAATGCTCCCGGTTGCAACTCTAAAACACAGGTAAAGAATAACTGCGGCCCGGAGGCGATCTGCAAAAACGCCACCGTGACCCTGCAGCCAGACGGTCAAGCCATAATTGCAGCCAGCTTGGTCGATGGCGGGTCTTTAAATGCGTCATCAAGCTCGGTCAGCCCTTCTGCATTTAATTGTTCCGATATTGGCCCTAATCAGGTTACGCTTACGGTAGTAGATAACAACGGATTTAGTGATGACTGCACTGCTACCGTAACTATTCAGGACAACACCAAACCGGTCGCTATCTGTAAAAACATCAGCTTGCAGCTTGATGCCGGCAACAGTGCGAATATCACAGCCAACGATATAGACAATGGCTCTGGTGACGCCTGTGGGATCGCCGGTCTATCCGTCTACCCCAATTCCTTTAGCTGTGGTAGCCTGGGCGATAATACGGTTACCCTTACCGCCTCTGACCAAAATGGCAATACCTCTACCTGCACGGCTACCGTTAGTGTCCAGTACAATATCGCTCCAGACTTGGTCTGTAAAACTACTACTGTTGAAATTCAGCCAGATGGCACCTACACGCTAAAGGAAAGTGATGTATATGACTCTGCCAACAGCACAGACAATTGTGGTATTGCTAATGTAAGTTTTCCGCCGACTACTTTTGGATGTGGGGATGAAGGTATAACACATAGCGTTAATATCACTGCAGCCGACGCCAGCGGCAATACAGACAACTGTGTGGCCAGTATAAGTGTCGTAATTGGCAGCGCCATGCCCGACGGGTGGTCTGCCAGTGATGTAGGCAATAGCGGCCCATTAGGCAATGATTCCAGCTTTGACCCTTGTACTCCTAATAATGGGGAGTTCAGCCTCATTGGCTCCGGCAACAACGCCACCACTACCACCGACAATGTTGCCTTCGCCAGCCAAACAATCTGCGGCGACGGTATGATTACCGCCAAGATCGAAAGTGTAGACCCTAATGGCTACGGCGGGCTGATGATACGCGAAACGGCGGCGGCGGGCAGTAAGCAGGTGTCCATATTCTCCAATTTGACCAACATACTGCGCCACGAGTCCCGTGCCTTCACCAACGCGCCCAAGCAGGTACAGCCCTTCTACAAGCCCAACCCCTTCTGGCTGCGGTTGCAGCGGCAGGGTGACTGGGTCTTTGCCTACTACAGTACAACCGGTGCCAGTTTTAGTTATGTACACGCGGTATATGTCCCCATGCAAAGCTGCGTGGAGATTGGCCTGGCAAGCTTCACCAACTTCCCGAATCAACAAACGGATGCGGTGTTCAGCAACGTGAGTGTAGTGGGAAGCGGAGCAGCGCTCATCGGTTCCGGCGGGTTACCCACATCTGAACTTAACCGCCCACAACGCACGGAAGCGGATCTCTTTCCCAACCCCGCTCATGGCCAGTTTACACTGCGCTTCCCGCATGAACTGCCGGGCGAAGCCACCGCCAGCCTGCGCAATCAGGTCGGGCAGGTACTGCAGCAACGGCAACTGCAAGCCGGTGATTTGACCACCGAGTGGGATGTGAGTGGATTGCCGAGTGGGCTGTACTTTATGGAGGTGCGGCAGGAAGGGCTGCCGCCGCAGGTGCTGCAAATCGTGAAGGCGGAATAATGGCATTTACAAGGAATACGTAAATTGAGCCTCCCCAATAATCTTCATTTTTTCAATCATTAACTCCTCCTCCACAGATATAATATTTTGTCTAATCTGTAAACTCAAAGCAAATGAACTACCTTAACCCATTCACGAAATCTCTTCTTTGGATAAGCATACTACTGTCTTCGGGGAATTTATCAGGACAGGGCTGTCCAGCTAATGTTGCTACCCCTTCAGGCTGTCCAACGGCAGTAGATATCATACTCGATGCTCAAAACCTGCCTCCGTTTAATGCAGCCTGCGCTAACCCCAGTGAAGCCGGGTGTGCTACGTTTACCTTTAATAACATTCCTTTAAACCCAAACGATCCTAACTGTCCTGCTAAGATATGTTTTATCCCGAGTCAGGGATGTGGCATTGCCCAGGGAAACCTATGCCTTTATGAATCAGATGGAATGGGAGGCTGTAACTACCTGGGTACAGGAGGTTATGGTCAGGAAACCTGTATTATTGTTAATACGTCCACTTTCTCCCTTACCCTTTGTCGCCCGGGTACGGGCCCGGTCTCTTTAAACGCGATTGATGTGGGGCAATGTTGTGAATTTATAGCAACTTGCCCGATTAACACCAATTTAGGTACCTACGACTGTAATACGGTTGACAATATTCCGGCTTTACCCACTACTCAGGCGCAGGCGGCGGCTCCTCCATATAATATTACTTTTGGTAACAATCCTTGTGGTACTATTTTAGTTGGTGCAGCAGATGACCAGACGCCAGATGCCTGCGATGGCCAAAATCAAACGATTACCCGTACGGTATTTGTCTGGGATGACCTGCCGGGAGGAATTCCGGGTGTTTTTGAGCCTGGTATAGAAGAATCTCAGACTTGTAGCTATACCTATAGTATAATAGCTTCCGGCTCCCTTACCGCCGCAGTATGCCCCAGTTCGGAAACGCTTCTCTCTCCGGCAAATCAGGCCGCCCTGGATCAGGCCTTTGCCACCTGGAAAACACAGTTTATGCCAATGGGAGGATGTAGTCCTACCGGCGATGATCTAAATGGGATAGTTGCACCATCCTTTTGTGGAGGTAGTGTTACCATCAATTATAATGTAACGGACAACTGTGGTCAGATGGATAATTGCAGCGCTACCTTTACCGTACAGGACAATATCGCCCCCACCGCCGCTTGCCTCAGCACCACCGTCGAGATTCAGCCAGACGGTTTCTACAATCTGCAGCAAAGCGACGTGTACGACTCTGCCAACAGCAGCGATAACTGCTCCATTGCGTCTGTATCTTTTCCTACTACTACTTTTGGCTGCAACGACTTAGGCTTGACTTTCCCGATTGTAGTCACCGTAACAGACCCCAGCAGCAATATGAACAACTGCACGGCCAATGTGACGGTCGACGCAGGCAACACCCTGCCCCCTGAGTGGAGCGCCAACGATATTGGCAACCCGGGCAGCGGCAGTGATTACGACTACGACCCCTGCGCCGCCAACAATCCGGACCAGGGCGACTTCACCATTAGCACCGGCGGCTACAACCTTATCCCGCAGAACAGTGATAACCTGGCGTTTGCCACCGTGCCCCTTTGCGGCAACGGCGGGATACAGGCGCGCATAGAAAGCGTGAGCGGCGGCTACGGCGGGCTGATGATACGCGAAAGCAGTGCGGCGGGCGCAAAAATGGTAGCCGTATACTCAAATCTGACCAATCTGCTGCGGCGGGAAACCCGGACGGTGACCAATG
>NZ_JALKVM010000424.1:0-2549 GCF_057440575.1 Johannesbaptistia floridana | reverse complement strand
TCGCACTTACAGTAGGTTGGGTTGAAGAATCAAACCCAACAATCTCCATCTGAGAATGATATGTGTTGGGTTGCACTCTCGTTTAACCTAAATGCGATCGCACTTACAGTAGGTTGGGTTGAAGAATCAAACCCAACAATCTCCATCTGGGAATGATATGTGTTGGGTTGCACTGTCGTTTAACCCAACCTACCTTGATAATTTTCTCTAAATGCGATCGCACTTACAGTAGGTTGGGTTGAAGAATGAAACCCAACAATCTCCATCTGGGAATGATATGTGTTGGGTTGCACTGTCGTTTAACCCAACCTACTGATAATTTTCTCTAAATGCGATCGCATAGCTTGTAGGTTGGGTTGAAGAATCAAACCCAACAATCTCTATCTGAGAATGATATATGTTGGGTTGCACTCTCGTTTAACCCAACCTACCTTGATAATTTCTCTAAATGCGATCGCACTTACAGTAGCTTGGGTTGAAGAATCAAACCCAACAATCTCCATCTGGGAATGATATGTGTTGGGTTGCACTGTCGTTTAACCCAACCTACCTTGATAATTTCTCTAAATGCGATCGCACTTACAGTAGGTTGGGTTGAAGAATCAAACCCAACAATCTCCATCTGAGAATGATATGTGTTGGGTTGCACTCTCGTTTAACCTAAATGCGATCGCACTTACAGTAGGTTGGGTTGAAGAATGAAACCCAACAATCTCCATCTGGGAATGATATGTGTTGGGTTGCACTGTCGTTTAACCCAACCTACCTTGATAATTTCTCTAAATGCGATCGCATAGCTTGTAGGTTGGGTTGAAGAATGAAACCCAACAATCTCCATCTGAGAATGATATGTGTTGGGTTGCACTCTCGTTTAACCTAAATGCGATCGCATAGCTTGTAGGTTGGGTTGAAGAATCAAACCCAACAATCTCTATCTGAGAATGATATATGTTGGGTTGCACTCTCGTTTAACCCAACCTACTGATAATTTTCTCTAAATGCGATCGCACTTACAGTAGGTTGGGTTGAAGAATCAAACCCAACAATCTCCATCTGAGAATGATATGTGTTGGGTTGCACTCTCGTTTAACCTAAATGCGATCGCACTTACAGTAGCTTGGGTTGAAGAATCAAACCCAACAATCTCCATCTGGGAATGATATGTGTTGGGTTGCACTGTCGTTTAACCCAACCTACGTTGATCATTTTCTGCTAAGTGCGATCGCATATCTTGTCGGTTGGGTTGAAGAATCAAACCCAACAATCTCTATCTGAGAATGATATATGTTGGGTTGCACTCTCGTTTAACCCAACCTACCTTGATAATTTCTCTAAATGCGATCGCACTTACAGTAGGTTGGGTTGAAGAATGAAACCCAACAATCTCCATCTGAGAATGATATGTGTTGGGTTGCACTGTCGTTTAACCCAACCTACCTTGATAATTTTGTGTAAATGCGATCGCATAGCTTGTAGGTTGGGTTGAAGAATGAAACCCAACAATCTTTATCTGGGAATGGTATGTGTTGGGTTGCACTGTCGTTTAACCCAACCTACCTTGATAATTTTGTGTAAATGCGATCGCATATCTTGTCGGTTGGGTTGAAGAATGAAACCCAACAATCTCTATCTGGGAATGATATGTGTTGGGTTGCACTGTCGTTTAACCCAACCTACGGTTTATTCCAAGCCAATATTTTTATCAAATATTAACTGTTCCGAAGCACCCCACATCAAATCATACACTCCCGCTTCAAAATAACGGTGAAAACTCGAATATTGCCAATCCTTTGGGGCATAAACTAATCCATGATGAACGGGATTATAATGTATATATTCTAAATGATTAACAAAATCTTGATCATCTCTAATTTGATGCTCCCAAAATCGACGTTGCCAAATGGCCTTTTCACCCTTTTTTTGACGAGATGCGGTCATGTTCCCTTGATAAGAAACAGGACATTTACGACTAAAATAACTTTTAATTAACCGTACTCGTGTGGAAAAATCTGCATCATTTTCAGGTAATGTCCAAAGACAATGAAGATGATCAGGTAAAATTACAATAGCATCAATTTTAAAAGGATGTCGTCTAATCACATAGCGAAACGCTTCCCTGAGTAAATCTATATTTTCAGATTCATCCAAAATCGGGCGACGATGGTGGGTAACAAGGGTTAAAAAATAAGTTGTACCTGGAGTTTTTGCTCGACGATATTTCATTCTATTATAAAAAAACCCTGATATTGGTGTTGGGTTGCACTGTCGTTTAACCCAACCTACTGATAATTTTATCGCCGATGATCCCCTGTTTTCTAAATGCGATCGCACTTACAGTAGGTTGGGTTGAAGAATCAAACCCAACAATCTCCATCTGAGAATGATATGTGTTGGGTTGCACTCTCGTTTAACCTAAATGCGATCGCACTTACAGTAGGTTGGGTTGAAGAATCAAACCCAACAATCTCCATCTGAGAATGATATGTGTTGGGTTGCACTCTCGTTTAACCTAAATGCGATCGCACTTACAGTAGGTTGGGTTGAAGAAT